>CAZEOC010000038.1:0-15779 GCA_964513525.1 uncultured Saprospiraceae bacterium
AAAGTGGACCTCCTCCATCATGTGCCAATGTTTTAACTGGCTCTCTAACAGCGACTAATATTACAGGAACAACTGCGGATATTAACTGGACACCTGACGGAACACCAGTTTCGTATATTTTAGAATATGGAATTACTGGATTTTTACCAGGTGCAGGTACTTCGATTTCTACAACTGCAACAACTTATAATCTGTCAACTTTAACGCCTGTTTCAGATTATACAGTAAGAGTACAACAAGTATGTGGAACAGCAGTAGGGGATACAAGTTATGCAACTACGGTAAACTTTACAACACCTTGTGTAGCTTTTACAGCGCCATTTTTTGAAAACTTTGCTGCTACTACTACTCCTACTTGTTGGGAACAATCTGCAACAACTGGTGGACCTTGGATTTTTTCAGGAAATCCTGGATATGCAGCATCAGGTACACAAACTCACACTGCTGATGGCTCAAACTTTGCTTGGATGGATTTTTCAGGTACAGATGATGCGGTAATTTTAGAAATGCCGATCGTTGATGTATCAACTTTAAATACAAAATCATTATCATTTTGGTTTAAGAGTGACCAAGGAACAAATACAACTCAGCCTAATAATATCATGATTGTACAAGCATTTAATGGTTCATCAAGTTGGGTAGATATAGGAACAGTTCAACAAAACTCACCTAACTGGCAAAATTATTCTTACAATCTTTCACAATATGTTTATGGTGGTTCTTTTGTTAAGGTACGTTTTATAGCGGATAGAGATCCAGTAAATACAGGAAGTTATTTCTTTAATGATTTAATGTTAGATGATGTAAGTATTGATGAAGCACCACCTTTCGATGCTGGAATCACAGCTATTTTATCTCCAACTATTGGTGGATGTACACCTTTATCTACAACAGAAAATCTTGTATTAGAATTAACAAATTTTGGTAGTGATACATTAACAAGTGCTTCTTTACAGGTTTCTTTAAATGGAGCTTTAATTGCAACTGAAACTTTTACTGGTTCAATTTTACCAGGTGCTTCTATTGCATATACATTAAGTAGTCCAGTTGATTTATCAGTATCGGGAACTCAAGATTTTGAATTTAATATTTCTGCTACTCCTGTTGATGATGTTCCTTGGAATGACATTAGCAATATTGTAGAATATAATGATGGTAACTCTTTAGTAACTTCATTCCCTTATACAGAAAACTTCGATGCTTGGACTTTCTGCTTTTCAGATTGTAATAATGGAGCTTGTGGAGACTTTGGACAGACAAGTGGATGGAGAAATACTATGGATGATGATAGTGACTGGAGTGTAACAGGTGCTGCAACTCCTACAAATGGAACAGGACCTGATTTTGATCATACTACTGGAACTGGAAATTATTTATTTACAGAGGCAAATGGTTGTACAAACTTTGAGTTATTAACACCTTGTTTTGATTTTGCAACGATTGCAATTCCAGAATTTTCATTTTGGTATCATATGAATGGTGGTTTAGGTACTATGACACTTCAAGCAGATACAGTTGGAAATGGAACTTGGGTAAATGTTTGGTCTTTAACTGGATCTCAAGGTAATTCTTGGCAAAAAGCAGAAGTTACTTTAAATGGATTTAATGGTTATGTTACTAAATTCCGTTTCTTAGGTGCTACTGGTGGAATAGATATGGCAATTGATGATATCAGAGTTGGTGAAACACCTGCTAATGATGCAATTGTTACAGCTTTTTTAAATCCTGTTATTGGTGGTTGTAATAACTTAACAACTAATGAAACCGTAACTGTTGAACTTGGAAACTTAGGATTGAATCCAATTACAAGTGCGAATGTAGAAATTAGAGTAAATAATGTGTTAGTTGGTCAAGGTGTATTTACAGGAAACCTTGTTCCAAATGGTTCAGCAACATTTACTTTCCCTACAGGTGTTGACTTATCAGCAGTTGGTCAGCAAACTATTAAAGTTAAAGCCTCTGCATTACCAACAGAAGATGAACCAGAAAATGATGAATCTACATATGTATTTTATAATGATGGTGGATCTATAGTAACAGCTTATCCTTATACTGAAAGTTTTGATACATGGGCGACTTGTTTGTCTGATTGTAATGATGGCGGTTGTTCTACATTTGGTTTAACGAATGGATGGAGAAATAGTGTTGGAGATGATGATAGTGACTGGAGTGTGAATACTGGAGCAACAGCTACTAATAATACTGGACCAAGTGTAGATCATACTACTGGTAATGGTAAATATTTATATACAGAAGCAAATGGTTGTACAGACTTTTATTTGATTTCTCCTTGTTTTGATTTTGCAGGACAAGCTAATCCAGAAATTTCTTTTTGGTATCATATGAATGGTTCTGGTACAGGAACATTAACGGTAGAAGTTGATTCTACAGGAACAGGAAACTGGGTTTCAGTTTGGTCTTTAACTGGTTCTCAAGGTAACTCTTGGCAAGAAGCAGAGATTGATTTAACAACTTATGCAGGAACAACTTCAAAAATACGTTTCAATGTTGCTGCAGGTAGTTTAACATCTGATATTGCTATTGATGATATCTTAATGAGAAACGTACCTACACATGATTTACAAGTTACTTATGTTGATGGGCCAGATAATGGTTGTGGTAGTGAAACTGTATTTGTAGATGTAACTGTATTCAATTATGGATCAAGTGTAGAAAGTAATTATACTGTTTCTGTTGATCAAACAGGTTTAACAACTAATACATTATCAACAGTAGGTGTTGTAACATTGAATGATGAAGATTCAACGGTTGTAAGTGTTGGACCATTTAACACGGCAGCTGGTGGAGTTGTTAATTATGCAGCAACGGTAACTATTAATAATGCAACTGATGATGTTGTAACAAATAATATTGGGTCTTACTCACATGAAGCTTATGCACTTTCTTATCCTCAAGCAATTGATGGTTCTACATGTGGATTTGGTGAAGTACAATTAGGTGCGACAGGTATTGCAGGAGAATTTTTCTGGTTTGAAACAATGACAAGTACGGATTATATTGATACAGGATTTGTATTCACAACACCATATTTATATACTGATGCAATTTACTACTTAGAAGGTCGCTCACAAGCTACTGATTATGTTGGACCAGTTGATAATACTTTTGAAGAAGGAGGTTATTATGATTATTATCCTGACGGTTTAGTGTTTGATGCTAATTATGATATGACATTAGATGCAGTAAAAGTATATCCTTTTGGTACAGGTGATATTGTTATTAATATTACAGATGCTCAAGGAACAATTTTATTTACAACTACTTATAATCATACAAGTACTGCATCTGTAATAAGTATTCCTATTGGGTTTTTCTTAGAAGCTGGTGATGGTTATCAAATTAATGCAGATGGTACTAATGTTGAATTATATCGTAATAGAGATGCTAATAATGCAGTTACAACTGCATATCCATATGTATTAAACGATGCTGTAGAAATAACAGGACCAATTAATAATTTATTTGATTCTTACTATTTCTTCTATGACTGGGAAGTAACAACTTGGGGATGTCCTTCAGTGAGAATTCCTGTTACAGCAACTGTAGCACCTTCTGGTTTGACGGCTACATTTGTTGAAGATGATGATGTATTATTACCAAATAATACAGAAGTTACAACAACAATTACTGGTGGAACAGCACCATATACTTATAACTGGAGTACTGGAGCAACTACAGCTGACATTGCAGGTTTGACAGCAGGAACATACTACCTTACTGTAGAAGATGCAGGAAGTTGTTTAGATACATTTAGTGTAACTGTTGGTGATATTGTTAATACAAAGTCAATTGATGCTATTGAAGGGTTGAGTATTTTCCCGAATCCATCAAATGGACAATTCAATGTTAAAATTGAATTAGATGGTACACATGAAGTTGCAATTGAAGTAATTAATACATTAGGTCAAATAATGTATTCAACTTCTCCTGAAAGTATTTCAGCAAATCAATATTTAATTAATTTGGATAATGTACCTTCTGGTATGTATCAATTAAGAATTAGAGTAGATAATGATTTTGTGACAAGAACAGTGTTAATTAATGAAAGGAATTAAAATTATTTATTAATAAATATAAAAGCCGCTTCAAAAATCTTTGAAGCGGCTTTTTTCATTTTGTATCTTTGCGGCTTATTAGAAAATAATTAATAATATAGATGACAACAACAGCGGTTTATTATGAATATGAAAGCTTAAACCCTTTCTATAAAAGTATTATTCAATTATTCGCCTTATCTCATGAAGAAATCTCTGTAGATACAACTTATCGTATCTTTGAAAGAATACGTTTGAATCTTAATGGTCGTACTTTGAGAAAGCAAGAAGTATTACTTCACCTTCAAAGATTAGCACAAGATAATTTATTAAAGGAACAAGATTCAGCTTTTATTATCAATCCCGAAATTGAAAATCTGGTAGTAAGAGATTTTAGTTCGCATAATAATTTTAAGTTTTATGTTGATACTTTAAGGAGTTTTTTACCTGTCTTTTCTTATTCAACTTGGGCTAATATTCCATTAAAAAGATATTATAGAGCAGTAAGAGTAGAATTCATTAGAGGTAATTTTAATGAGGCGAATAGATATATAAAAATGGCTATACAACGCCATAATGAGTTTGATATTAATATTCCAGCAAAGATATTTTTTGAGCCTTACGATGATGTTTGGTTGATGAAATTGCCTTATGAAATTGGTGAATCTATTATTTTGAATGAGCTATTAAAGCTTTTGAAGACTTTAGATTATGATGAGAAAACATATGAGACTTTAGTTATTTATGATAATCTAATTAAGAATAAAAAAGATAATGGAATATTTGAAGATGTAAGTATTTGGAAAACAATACTTGAAGGTAATTTTAAATTAGGTCGAGCAATTAATTATCAACAAAATAGGGAACAATCTAAGAAGTTTGCCTTCGATGGTTTTATTAATTTCTTAGAAGGAGATTATATTAATTCATCAGAAATACTGAATCAATCAATTCAAGCATTCAGGAAAGAAGCTGGAAAAAGAAGTGGTTTTCCTAATTATCCTTCCTTAGAATTTTCTTATTTGGCTACTTTAAATAATCCATCTGAAATTGTTCATAATGACTTAAAAAAATATCTAAAAGCTATAGATGAACGCTCAATTATTACTTTAGCGTTGAAAGGCTTGAGTTTAGCTCAAGATAATGATTTAAAGAAAGCGGAGTTTTTTTTGAAACAAGATGCAACTGGAGTAGAACTGATTTTTGTGAATTATGCTAAATACTGGATTTTTGATAAAGAAGCTTCTATTAGAACTGCTCCATTAGAAGAATTATATGAAAAAGCAGTGAATAATAATTTAACTTATTTACAATTTCTAATAGCAGAAATTATAGCTGTTGGTTATGAAAATAATATTAGTTCAGCTTCTGCTGAAGAATATAAAGCGATAGCTAAAGAATTAGCATCAAAACATAATTTCACTTCAATTTTAGATTTAATACCTAAAGTAGAACCTTGGGAACGAGCAGTTGGTGCTTTATTGAATTTATCAAATCAAATTGAAAGCGGTGTCATTACGACACAAAAAGAGAAAAGATTGATTTGGTTAATTAATTTTAATACAGAAGTTGTTGAAGCGAAAGAACAGAAAATTACTAAAAAAGGTACTTGGTCAAAAGGTAGAACAATTGCACCTGATAGATTACATGCTTTAGCGATTAGTGAAGATTATTTGACGGATGAAGATAGAAAGCTTGTCAATGCAATGTTTGGACAATCTCAATATTATTATTCTGTTGGTTTGAATGACGAAGTATTGAAGGCTTTGGTTGGTCATCCAAATGTGTATTTAGATAATCAGCAAAGAACGGCACTTGAATTTACATCGGAACAGCCGCAGTTGGTAGTGGAGGATGTGAATGATAAGTATGAATTGAAATTTAATGTTCCTGTTGATAAGATAGGTGTACATTTGGTAAAAGAAACACCAACTCGATATAAAATAATTGAAATAAAACAGGAACATTTGAATATTGCTAATGCAATTGGAAGTGATAAAATTCAATTACCAAAAACAGCAGAGGAACAATTATCAAAAATAGTTAAAGGATTTTCTAAGGTTGTGAATGTGCAGTCAGAACTTTTAAGTGAAGATATTGATGTTAGAAAAATAGAAGCGAATGCAATAACTCACGTTCATTTATTACCATTAGGAGAAGGTTTTCAGTTGGAAATGTATGTGAAGCCTTTCGGAGAACATCCGCCTTATTATAAACCTGGAGAAGGTGGAAAAGTCATTATTACAGAGATAAATGGAGAAAGAGTACAGACTGAAAGAGATTTAGATAAGGAAAAAGAGATTGCTAAGAATATCATTAAAAATTGCGAATCTCTGGGGAATAGTCGAATTCTATCTCAGATTTGGGAGTTTGATACTGCTGAAGAATGTTTAGAGATTTTGTCGGAATTACAACCTTTAAAGTTAGAGGAAAAAGTAATTGTAGAATGGCCAAAAGGAGAACGTTTAAAATTAAAAGCGTCTGTTTCATTTGATAATGTTTCAATGAATATAAAAGGTTCTACGGACTGGTTTGAAGGAAGTGGAACATTACAAGTTGGTGCAGACTTGATTATGAATATGAAAGAATTATTAGGACTTTTGAAAAGTTCTGATTCTCGATTTATAAAGTTACAAAATGGCGAATTTTTAGCATTGACGAATCGTTTTCGTCAGCAATTGGAAATGATAGATGCTTTTTCGGATGTAACAGAAGATGGATTTAAATTCCATCCGTTGACTGCGTTTGCTATGGAAGAGTTGACGAATGAAGCTGGTACGATAAATACGGATTCTGCTTTCAAAAAGCAGTTGAAGAAGTTGAAAGATGCAGAGAAATTAAAGTCAAAAGTTCCTTCAACATTCAAAGCAGAGTTAAGACCGTATCAAAAGGAAGGCTTCAATTGGTTGATGAAATTAGCGAACTGGGAAGTAGGCGCTTGTTTGGCTGATGATATGGGTTTAGGTAAAACAATTCAGGCTTTAGCTGCAATTTTAGCACGTGCGAAAGATGGACCAACTTTAGTGATTTGTCCTGCATCTGTACGCATCAATTGGGAAAGAGAAGCTCAGAAATTTGCGCCAACACTTAATCCAATTCAATTTGGAAATGGAGATAGAAAAGCAATTCTTAGTAGTTTGAAAAAGTATGACTTATTAATCATGAGTTATGGTTTAATGACAACGGAAGAGGAGGAATTATCAAAGGTGAAATTCTCTACGATTGTATTAGATGAAGCTCAAGCCATTAAAAATAGAAGTGCAAAACGGTCAAAATCTGCCATGACTTTAGATGGAGATTTTAAAGTGATTACGACTGGTACGCCAATAGAAAATCATTTAGGAGAATTGTGGAATTTGTTTAGATTTATTAATCCTGGTTTATTGGGTTCAATGGATAGGTTTAAAGATAGATTTGCGATTCCAATTGAGAAATATGGTGATGATGCAAGTCGGGAACAATTGAAAAAATTGATTCGACCATTTATTTTACGTCGCCGAAAAAGTGAGGTTTTGTTAGAGTTGCCGGAGAAAACTGAAATTGTTTTATCTGTTGAATTATCTCCTCAAGAAAAAGCATTTTACGAAGCTTTGCGTTTGAGTGCAATGGAAAAATTGGCAGAATCAAAACCTGGTGAAGGTCAAAATCATTTAAAGATTTTAGCGGAAATTACAAAATTGCGTCAAGCTTGTTGTAATCCAAAATTGGTTCAAAAAAATACACCAGTTAAGAGTTCTAAATTAGAATTATTTAAGGAAACAATAAGTGATTTAATTGAAAACGGACATAAAGTATTGGTCTTTTCGCAGTTTGTACAGCATTTGAAAATATTGGAAGAGAGCTTGAAAACTAAGAAAATTTCCTATCAATATCTCGACGGAAGTACACCTCAGAAGAAGCGACAAGTAGCGATAGATACTTTTCAAGCTGGAGAAGGAGATGTTTTCTTAATTAGTTTGAAAGCTGGTGGTGTCGGATTAAATTTAACGGCAGCAGATTATGTTATTCACATGGACCCATGGTGGAATCCTGCGGTAGAAGACCAAGCTTCTGATAGAGCGCATAGAATGGGACAAAAACGGCCAGTAACGATTTATAGAATGGTGACGGAAGGTACAATTGAAGAAAAAATTGTTAAATTGCATGGTGACAAACGTGATTTGGCGGATAGCTTATTAGATGGAACAAATGCAGCTAATAAGTTGAATGCGAATGATTTAATGGATTTAATTAAGGAAGGATTGAGTTAATATTTAATAATGAAAATAACTAAGGCAAAATTATTTGGTAAAATTGATGTTGAGTTCAAAGAAAATCCTTTGGATAAAAAAGAGTTGACATTAGCCAAAATAATTGTAATTAAGCCGAAGGATTTTCTTGGAAAATTAAAAATCAAACTACCAGAATCAATTGATAAATTATTAAATAAGCAATTGAAAATTAAGGAAATTATTTGGAAAAAACCGAGCGAAACTACTGTTAAATTACCAATTTCTGCTCCTAAATTATTTGAAAAAGTTGAAAATTATATGAAACTTGATGAAGTTTCAGTCGTAATTAAAACAGATAAGAAAATATTAAAATAACGATGAATATCTTTTTTGTAAAAGATATTCATCTCAACCAAAAAACATGAGCAAAACGACATTCGGATTAAACGCAATGGTAACTGTTTTTAAAAAGCAAGTAGAAATAGAAAGCACTTCTGAAAATTTGAAACGCTTTGAGTTTAATAAAGGAAAAGCAGTAACTTTTGATAAAAAAGATATTTTGGAAGGATTTGCTGCACATCAACTTGAACTTTCAGATAAGGTTATCAAAGCAATTCCTGAAAAAACGAATTTGCAACATTTGTTATTCGATGCAGAAACAGGAGAACTTGATATTGAAGTTGAATTAAAATTTGATAAAGGTTTTGTTACGAATAAGTATAATGAAATTATCAGTTTAGATTCAATTGGTTTATCATTGAGACGTGAAGCCGATGAAGCGTAATGATTGAATTATAGTTTAGGAATGTGTAAATAAAATATTGAATACTCAGTTCAACTTTTTTCTGTTGACTCAATAAATCTTTGAATGATATGAAATTTATTTTTATTATTTATCTATTCTTATTGACGTTTTCAAATAACCTTTTTGCTCAATATCAGATAGAACCTTTTAGTGTAAATGGAAAAGTTGGAGTTGTTTATACATCAAGCTTAAAGGAGTTTCTGGCACCAACTTATCCTATTTGGAAAAGTGTCAAAATTAATCAGAATTATATTGCCTTTAGAGATTCCAGTGATTACTTATTCGCAACAAATAAAGTCAATTTGAAGTCGATTACTCCCATTAAATTATCACGGACTTCTCCACTTGTTGGTTTTTACGAAAGTATTTTGCTACATAGTATTCAAGATAATAAAAGTGTTTTAGTAGATTCTACTTTTCAGAATAAGTACCATTTTTCAAAAGCATATAAATTCATCCGTGATTTTAATAAAAGTAATGGGTTTTGTTATGCTGAAAGTGAAAACCTAATTGAAATCTATAAATTAGAAACTGATTATCCGAAATTAATACATAATATAGCTGCCAATAAATTAACGACAAGTTTTTTGAATAAGGAAAGTGGTAAAGAAGAAGTTTATGTCTTTTATGGATTACAGAAAATATTTGTCTTCGATACCTCATTAAATCTCATTAAAACCATTAATAAATCTATTGTAGATAGTAGAGATTTATACTATATTATTAATCCAAATGAAAATCGAGTTGCATCTGGAACGCCTTTTAATAGTCAATCAGGTAGAAATCCAAGGCGAAAAAATATTCACAAATACAAAAAAATAGCAGAAGATGAAGAAAGAGTTTTCTTTACTTCAAACTCCAGTTCTATAACTATTTCAACCTTTAAAGATTATGAAGTTAGGTCAAAGGATTCCAAAAATATAGTTGTTTTTAAAGTCTTTAAAACTGTTAAAAATGGTCGGACAACAATAAGTAGAAGTAATGAAAATTCATTTTCTTTTTTAATAGATGAAGAAGATAGAACCGCATTATTGCCATTGAAATATCAAAATGAAATTGGATTGGAAATAAATTTGAAATAGTAAATGAACCAAATGCTCAAAATAGATACTTTAGAAAAAGTCAACTTTGCTCAAATTTCAGCAGTATTTAATGCTGCATTTGCGGATTATTTTCTTCCTGCGAAATTGACAGAAGCGCAACTGAAAGATAAATTCTTGATAGAAGGTGGACGATTAGATTTGTCAGTTGGTGTTTTTGAAGAAGGTAGATTAGTGGCGTTTATACTACATTTCATAGATATTAGAGATAATGAAAAGACAATTTATAATGGAGGAACTGGTGTAATTCCAAATCACAGAGGAAAGCGTTTGACCTCAAAAATGTATGATTTTATTTTACCAATATTGAGAATCAATCAAGTAGATAAAATGAAATTGGAAGTATTAGTTCAAAATATTAGCGCTTCTAAAATTTATGAAAGTATTGGTTTTCAAACGATTAGAACGTTCAACTGTTTTGGAGGTCAACTCAAAAAAATTGAAAGTAAAAAGATTGACGATGCTTACGAATTAACTACTTTAGAGAATTTGGATTGGAATGAATTACAATCTTTTTGGGATTATCCGCCAGCTTGGGCTAATTCAATTGCAGCGATGAATCGACTCGGAAATCAAAAATTAAGTATCGGAATTAGTAAAAATAATAAGGTAATTGCTTACTTAATTTACAATCCAAAAATCAAAAGAATTCATCAAATTGCAGTTGATAAACAATATAGAAATCAAGGATTAGGAACACATTTATTAAATCATTTATACAAAATAGAAAAGTCTTCTATTTCTATGATTAATATGGATTCAAGAATAGATGATTTTAGAAAGTTCTTTATAAAAAGAGGACTCCAAAATACTATTAATCAATATGAAATGGAATTGAAACAATTATAAAATATTAGACTTTTTAACTAAAGTGATTTAAGAAAATTTACATTAAAATCTTCTATTTATTTTTCATATTTCAATATTATTCTAAAAGACTTTTATCATGAAAAATATATTCTTACTAATCTTATTTTTAATCGTAACTCAAACTTCTATTGCATTTACAACTGATTATAAATCAAGCAATTCAATAGATACAATTACTTATTCTATACTTGGGTTTAATAGCAAAATTTCCTTATATCTATTGTCAGATAATCGCTTCATTCAAGAAAGTTCTTATTTTGATTGTGTTAGTATTACAACAACCTGTTTTGTTTTAGGAATTTATAAACAAAAAGAAAATCATATCGAATTACTTCCCAAAAATGTACAAGTTTTAATTGAAGACTATAAAAAACCTGAAGCGACGATAGATACTTTAATGCCATTTAACGAATCAGGATTCAGTATTAAAAAAGAATACTATCAAGTAGAAATTAGAGGAATAGAATATTTATTATCGGCTGAAAAGAAAGAAGAATTTTCGGGCGAAATATCTGCTACAAATGATTTTGAAGAATTATTAAAAGCGCATCTTGAAAATGATTATACTTGGGAATCTTATTTTAAAGAAGAAAAAGTGCCAAAATCAAATTTTACGATTGATGATTTATCTGAACCTTGGAAAAAATTCTTAGAACCTATTAATACGAAAACTTATCATATTCAATTAGGAATATTTAGAAACCCAAAAAACTTTGATACAACTTCATTTAGAAAGTTTGGAATGATAAATTATCTAAAATTAGATAAGAGTCTCACTTTGATTTATCTCGGGCAATTCAAAACTTACGAAGAAGCAAAAGTAATTAAAGATAAATTGCATAAGGAAGGAAAAGAAACTATGATAATAGCGACTAAAAATGGCAAAAAAGTTCCGAACTAAAATAGTAAAACAATGAAAATCAATCAGTTAGAAATATTTACACCAAACTTAGAAGCTCAAATACTATTTTATTCAAAGACTTTAGGATTAGATATAATTGAAAAAACAAATCAATTTGTCTTATTTCAAATAGGTTTTTCTAAATTGAAAATTACGTATAGAAAAGTACATTTGCCCTATCATTTTGCGATAAATATTCCATCAAATCAAGAAGTAGAAGCGTTAAATTGGCTCAAAGAAAGAGTTGAAATATTAAGAGATGAAACATCAGAAATCCAATATTTTGATTTTTGGGAAGCGAATGCGATTTATTTTTATGATGCGGATAATAATATTGTAGAATTCATTGCTCGAAAAAAATTAAATCTAATTTCCAATCGTCCTTTTGATAAAAATGAGCTAATCTCTATCAGTGAAATTGGTATTCCGACCACAAATATTAGCCGTGAGTATAAAATACTGAATGCAGAAATTGATATTCCTATATATTCGGGAAGTGTTGAAAAATTTTGTGCAGTTGGTGATGATAATGGGCTTTTTATTATCATTAATAAAACATTAAAAAAGGAATGGTATCCAACGAATAATCAACCTTTTTCGGCAGATTTTAATATAGAATTCATAGAAAAAGACAAAGTATTTTGTTTTGAATATTCAAATGAAATACTACGAATCATGTAAACTAAATCATATGAAAAAATTTGTACTAATCACTTTTTGTTGCTTATTGATTCAATCTGTTTTTGGACAATATCAAATTGGAATTATTCCAAGAGAAAGTCCAGATAAAATGATTTATCAGAAGATTGGTTATACAGAAATAAAAATAGCATATGGAAGTCCAAGGGTGAAAAACAGACAAATTTGGGGAGAATTAGTGCCTTACAATAAAGTATGGCGAGCAGGCGCAAATTCGGCTACAACTATTGAAATCAATGCTGCAATCAATATCGGAGGACAAAGTTTGGATAGTGGAAAATATACATTTTTTATAATTCCTAAAGAGAATGATAAATGGACCGTTGTTTTCAATAAAGTTGCGAAACAATGGGGCGCGTTTCGATATGATTCAGCTGAAGATGCACTTCGATTTGAAGTTAGACCTCGAATTACTAAATATAAAAATGAGGATTTAATTTATACAATTAATCAAACAGGTTTTAAATATGGAAGCATAAAATTCAACTGGGATTTCATGGAGTTGGAAGTGCCTTTTGAAACCAATTATTTAAATGAATTTAAGCAAGAAATAGAGTCGAGAGCAGCAAAACAACCTGATTATATAAAGTGGATTCCTTATTTACAAGGTGCGGAACATTTGACACAAATAAAGGATAGTATCGGTTTGGCTAAAAAATGGATAATTCAAGCTGAAAGTATTATGAATACTACAACAGAATGGAATAAACAATTTTATCCAAGAACTTATGTCGAAGGGCATTTATATTGGATAAAAGCGAAAGTTTTAGCTTTAGAAAATGACTATTCGGCAGCTTTAGAATGTGTTGATAAATTAAAAAGCATGAAAGAAGCGACTTATTATAAAAAGAAAAACGAAAAGGAAGGAATTGATATTTATTATTCTCTTTGGAAAGAATTATAAATTAAATGAGGATTGAACTTCTGTTGTGAGTTTGCCGAATTGAAGTGAACTGTTTTAAGAAAAATACTGTAAAAATCCTTCTTACTCTGTGGTGAATAAAAACTATAAAAACGACTAAATAAATGAAAAAGTTACTAATAATCAGCTTGTTAATATTGACTTATAATACAACTTTTGCACAATCGAATTTGCCTGTATTAGAAACGAATACAAAAGAATTAGATGTCAAAGATGGTGATTTTTTGATGACTAAATATTGGACAATTGATGCTGAAATTGAAATTGATGTTTACGAGGCAGATAAAACAAGTCAGATAAAAATGGTTACTTTTTATTCGGATGTTGATTCGATTTCTTTTGAGTTGAAACCAAAGGAACAACATGATTTTTTGGTGATTTATAAAAATGAAGATACTTGTTTAACTCGAATCAAAAGTGGAATTGTTACTATTGATAAATCGAAAATAAAACTAACTCAAGATACTATTCCATTTTGGTTAACTTCTTCCAATAATGTAATTATTCAAACGATATTAAATCAATCTGATACGCTAAATTTAATGTTTCATACTGCTCAAAGTACGATTAGTTTAACGGAAGAAGCAGTCAAAAAAATCACAAAGAAAAGCTTCGATGAATCAACAACCGCAATTAGTTGGGGAGGAGAACATACTTCAAGATATAGTCGAGGAAATTTCTTAAAAATTAAAGATTTTGAATGGAAGAATGTAACGATTTGGGAAGATAAAAATACTGGTCCAAGTGCAGATGGAAAGTTTGGTCCAAATTTATTTGATAATAAAATAATTGAGCTAAATTTTGATAAAAACATCTTGGTTATTCATTCTTATTTACCTGAAATTAATCAAAATTATGAACAAGAAGATTTAGTCTTTAAATCAGGAATGATGTTTATTGAAACGGCTTATAAAATAGAAGAAAATGTTTATACGAATCAGGTTTTAATTCATTCGGGTTATGGCGGAACTTTATTATTAGATGATAAATTCGTCCAAGACCATAAAATTGGAGAACAACTCGAAACCATTAGTGAGAGTCAATTAACGGATTCGTATGGAAATATATTAAAAACTAAAAAAGCAATTTTACCATATTTTGCAATTGGAGCGAATAGCTTTACAAATATGCCTGTCAATTTTTTTGAAGGAACAATCGGGAGGCAAAGAATGAGTGTGATTGGAGGAGATGTTTTAAAGCGATTTAATGTGTTTTTTGATTTACAAAATGCACAGATTTATTATACGCCGAATAAATTATCTACTGTACCTTTTGGAAAGATTTAGTTTTAAAATATTAAAATAATTGTTTACTAAATATGGACTTATACAAATCCATATTTAGTAAGTGATAAGTTTTATTAAAAAAATCACTTTAAACTTTTTGCACAATATGCTTTAAGAATAAGATTTTTTCTAAACAAAATTATCCAAATGGTCTTCCCAAGAATATGGTTTGAATTTGATATTATAATCCGAAATATCTTTATTCATTTGATTTTTATAAATTGTTTTAATGCCTTTTATTCCACCAAAATCGCCCAGAAACCACTGAAATAATCGAGTTGTTAAAACGACTTTTTTCTCTTCGTCATAATCGGTTTCAGATTCTAAAAAAGATTGTGTTGCCATATTAAGTTGAGAATCAATTTTGGAAACATTATAAAAGGCAATCGGCGGACAACTTTCTGCTCCACAATTCAAACTAAAATGAATCCGATAATCTATTCTATCAACAGCTAATTCTTTTATTAATCGCTTAGTGAAAAAATCACGAAAGAAACCTAAAGAATATTTGTAGCGATATTTTCTTAAAATTCCATGTTCGACATCGTCCAAACTAAATACTTTACCTGCAATTTTGAATGCTTTTTTAGTATAAATAGCGGGCTTATTTAGCTGCAATTCTTTTCGCAAAATCAGATAATAAGCATTGTAAATATTAATCCAAAAAGCCTTTTTTTTATCATCTGAATTCAATTGCTGAATCAAGTTTTTAAAACTAATATTTTCTAATTGCTTTTTATGTTCAAGTGTTGATTGTTGTAATTTTACTTGAAGTAATAATTGCTCAGAAAGTTGATTGATATTTATATCGTTCATGAATAAGTTGAATTTTTTAATTTTAGGGAATAGGAAATAAATAAGCTACCCAAATTTTACGAAGTTATTTTTTATTCAGACGAGGTAAAAAACGCAGGCATAGCCGTAGTTATA
>CAZEOC010000039.1:0-8462 GCA_964513525.1 uncultured Saprospiraceae bacterium
GCGAGTTCATCACTTCATGTTTCGGTGCTAAAATCCGAACTGTTGCATCTTCCATTGAAACTCTATCTCTCGATAATTCTAAATTATACGGTGCAATTTCATCCAAAACCAAACGGAAACTTGTATTGTATTGTACAATCATAGTTCCGCCACTTTTGACATATTCCATTAATTTCTCTTGATGATATTTCAAATCTTGAACCGTATTATAAGCTCGAACGCCTAAAATTACCGCATCATAATTTTTCAAATTCTCTTTCGTAATATCTTTATTTGCTAATAAATCAACTTGATAACCAATCTGTTCCAAACTTGCAGGAATATCATCTCCAGCACCCATGATATAACCAACTTTTTCGCCTTTTTTCTCCAAATCAACACGAACAACTTTTGCGGTTGAAGGCATCAAAACCGTTTGTACAGGAATGTGGTCATATTCAATATCCGTTAAAGCATCAGAAAAAGTTTCGCCAGTTTCAAATCTTGCAACTGCTGTAATTTGTTCTACTGCTTGTTTCTTAGAAGGAAAAACTTTAAAACGAGCGATTTGAGTCGCACCTTTTAATTTTAATTCAAATGGAATTTCTTTTGGTTCAGCCGTCCAACCTTTTGGTAAATCTAAAGCGACCATTCCACCAATATTTTCTTTACCAGATTTCACGACAACTTCTATTGTTTTCGGTTCATTATTACCAAAAACATAAACATCATTTTTAATATTAACAAAAGCTGCTGGTAATTTTGAAAACGGTCGATAAACTTCTCCTTTTACTGGGTCTTTTCGTTTATAAACTATTGGTTTATCAATCGTCATATCTTGACCATTTATAGTAATGGCAAATTGCGCTCGGAAATCCGCATTTGCTTGAGGCATATTTGCTGTAGCTGAATTTGGAACATCATACATTCCCAAAGTTGCATTTTTTCCTTTCAACCAAAACGGTGATGAAAAAGACATTTCTTCTAATATTTTGATATTTTCACCATTGACGAAAGTCTTATTATTTTCTAATTTTTCATTAATTTCAGAGGTCATATTATTCGGTAAATATGTCACTGATTTTAAGAAAACATCTACTTTTGAGCGATTAATTGCTTCTAATTTTACTTGAATTTCTTCGCCTGCAACTGCTGAAAAGTCCGTTGCAATTGCTTCAAAAAAGAATCCTGCACAATGGTAAATCAATTCTTCTACTTCCGCTAATTTAACTGTTCTCCAATGTTCCGCTTTTGGTAATTCCAAAATCATTTGACGAACATTCAATAAGGCTTCCAAACTCGCAGATGGATTATCATATCTAAATTCTTGGTCGATTTTAGCAATCAATTCTCCAATTTTTCCACCATTTTCAATTCTCGTCCAACTTGTATTAATACCATCAAATAAATCCTTTTCAGGTTTTTCCCCTTTCAAGAATTCCAAATATTCCATCTGAACACCACGAGTTCCCACCGAACCAAAACCTTGACATTTGTGCATACTTCTACTTTCTGCTGCAATTTCCGTATTCGATTTTCCTTTTATTGGATAGTAAACCCCAACATCAACCGAAATCAAATTCGTTTTATCTGCTTCCGCAAACTTCTCTCGGCTTCCATAAAACCACCAAGAAGTGTTAAACAAAAGGCGTTTTGCTTGCCAAGTTCCTAAATCTTTTACTTGTTCAGGATAACTATTCGGATTCGCCGCCAAATCAAAAGCTTCATTTGCCAACATTGCCGAAGCCGTGTGATGTCCATGTGTTCTACCTGGTTCTGTTGAAAATCGAGTAACAATTACATCTGGTTTGAATTTACGAATCGCATGAACTACATCTTGCATCACCAATTTCTTATTCCAAATATCCAAGGTTTCATCTGGATGTTTAGAATAACCAAAATCATTTGCACGAGTAAAAAACTGCTGTCCTCCGTCCACACTTCTTGCAGCTAACAACTCTTGTGTCCGTATTACACCTAACAATTCTCGAATTTCTGAACCAATTAAATTCTGTCCACCATCTCCACGAGTCATTGATAAATAAGCCGTATTTGCGTGCTTGTGATTTGCCAAATAAGCAATCAATCGAGTGTTTTCATCGTCAGGATGTGCTGCGACGTATAAGGCAGAAGCCAAAGTATTTAGCTTTTTGATATTTTCATGAATCTCGCCAGAAGTCCACTTTTCAGGTGTTTGTGCGAAACTATTTATTGCGATTAATACCGCAAATAGTAGTAGTATTTTTTTCATTATGTTGGTTTGATTTCTAATTCGAACAAATAACTGTTATTTTAAACAGTAGATAAAGGTAGCAAGTTTAATAATTTTTGAGGGAATATTGGGAAAAGAAAGAATTTAGGGAACAGAAAAATAATTCCCTATTCCCTAAATACCAATTGACTATTTTATTAAAAATCAATTGTTGACATTATATCGATTTAATGATAAAACAAAAGGAATTATTTATTTTCAAACTTCCTCAATAAACCATTCGTTTGTTGCTGAATTTTTCCTTTCATAAATGATGACCAACCTAATAAATAGCCACTTAATCCAAGTGCTTGTTGTGTCCATTTCCAAAGGTCAAAAGTGTCTGTATGCTTGATAATCTTACCATCTTTAAACTTAAAATTCGCATTAACATTATTAGTCACTTTCCGTTTTTGCTCACCATATTCATAAATTGCTGTCCATTCTGCACTTCCTGTATTAGTGTTCGCGGTTACGTTTTTGAAAGTTATTTTCATTGTATCGCCACCACGAAGCAATAGCATTCGCCACATATTTTTAGCATGTTCTCCTTCCAATTTTCCAAAAGCAGGATCCTCAAAAGTGACTTCATCATGATAACATTCTAACATTTTATCAATATTGTTATTAGAAAAAGCTGTGTAGAATTGTGTAATTGTTGTTTCGTTTTGCATTATTTTTTATTTATCATTGAGAAATAATTAAAAAGGCTATCTATTTAAAAATAGATAGCCTTTTTATAATTACAAATACTTCCCTAAAAAAAGTTCCATTGCTTCATAGAATTCAAAGCGATTTTCTTCATTTCTGAAACCATGACCTTCATCAGTTTTTAAGATATATTCTACATCAATACTATTTGCTTTCAAAGCTTCGACCATTTGGTCAGATTCTGCTTGTGCGACACGAGGATCATTCGCACCTTGAGCAATTAGTAAAGGCGTTTTGATTTTATCTATCAAATAAACTGGAGAAGTTGCTTTCATTCTTGCATTATCAGCTTCATCTTCAGGATTACCAACCATTTCGTATAGCATTTGGCGGAACTGTTCCCAATACGGCGGAATGGTATTCATAAATGTAAATAGATTAGAAACGCCAACATAATCAATTGCACAAGCGTATAAATCAGGTGTTAAAGTAATTCCTGCCAAAGTTGCATAACCACCATAACTTCCACCATAAATTGCCACTTTCTCTTTATCCGCAATTTCTTGTTCTATCAACCAATCCACTCCATCAGTAATATCATCTTGCATTTTCAAACCCCATTCTTTGAAAGAAGCTTCCCAAAATGCTCGACCATAACCAACACTTCCACGGAAATTCATTTGTAAAACCGCATAACCACGATTCGCCAAAAATTGAATTTCAGGATTAAAACCCCAATTATCTCTTGCCCATGGTCCACCGTGCGGATTCACGACAACAGACAAGTTAGATGCTGCTTTATCTTTTGGCAAAGTCAAATAACCATGAATCACTAAACCATCTCGACTTTTATATTGAATCGGCTTCATTTCTGCCATTTCCGTTTCATCTAACCACGGACTAACTTCTGCAATTCGCTCTATACTGTCTTTATCTTCATTATAAATATAATATGCTCCTAAAGAACGATCACTATAAGTTCTTATTAAGTAAGTATCTTCTGCCTTATTCGAACTTGAAATTACAATTTCATAATCGCCTAATTCTGCTTCCACTCTTTTTTGTAAAGTAGCTCTTTTTTCATCTAAGAAATGATATTGACGTTTCCATGTTGTATAAGAAATTGTCGTTAAAACTTTTCGTTTTCTGGAATAAGACAACTCATTCACATCAACTTCATCGTGACTAAATAACTCTTCTATCTCCTCCCCTTTCTCCAAATCATATCTAATAATAGCCGCTTTATCTCGACCTAAATTTGACGATGCATAAATTGTTTGATTATCAAAAGAGAAAAATAATGGCGATAAAGACTCTCTAAAATTTGTTGTTATAACATTTTGAAATTCGTCTGCTTCCGTCTCACGATATAACAAACTCGTATTTACACCATCAGTTGCTGTTGCAATTCTTAATTTCCCATCATGATCCGTCATCCAGCTTGTAATATTCCCAGGGTTTTCTGCTAAAATGGTTAATTCGCCTGTAACTACATTCAATCGATAAGGATCAAAACATTGAGGATTTCGAGTATTTAAAGATACTAAAACGTGTTCTTCATCATTTCTTAAATCATCAATCAAACCTGCTTGAACCTTCTCAAAAGGTGTCAAATCAACATCATTTGTACCATCAATATTTACAGCTAAAATGTGATAATTTTCATCACCACCGAAATCTCGAATATATAATAATCGTTCATTCGTCACCCACATATAACCGGATACACTTCTATCCTCTAATTCAGTTACTCTAACAATTTCTTGTGTTGCGACATTTTTAACATGAATATTCATTCTTCGATTAAACGGTGCTAAATATGCCAAATGCTTTCCATCTGGTGATAATTGATAACTTGAAGATTCAGGATTTTTAAAAAAATCTTTTAAAGGTATATGCTTTGCCATTTTTACTTTTTTTAGTTTTAACAAAGGTAACTAGAATATTTAATTTTACTAAAATGAATGATAATTCAATCCTCTATCAATTAATTCTATTTCATCATTTTAGTTTTTTGTAATAAAACCATATTTTAGGCTTCAATTCAATCAAGGAATGATAAAACAATAAATTACCCATAATAAAAACAATCAACCAATGGAACATTTCAAAAAGTTAAATCAATTATTAGATAAATTAGAACCAGATTTTTCCATAAATTCAAAATCCGAAAAAGAACAAACGGAAAAGACTGTTTTAAAACAGGAAAGCACTAAAAACGAATTAGAGAAAAAACATCTTTCCATAAAAGATTGGTCAGCAGATGATAAACCTCGAGAAAAATTAGCAACCAAAGGAAAAAGTGCTTTATCAAATGCAGAATTGATTGCGATACTCATTGGGTCAGGTTCTCGAAATGAAAGTGCGGTCGCCTTATCTAAACGTATTTTGCAATCCGCTGAAAACAATTTGAATGAATTAGGTAAAATTTCATTGGAGGAATTGATGAAATTCAAAGGAATTGGCGAAGCAAAAGCAATCACAATTACAGCAGCATTAGAACTCGGAAGACGACGACAATTATCAGATATTAAAGACAAACCACAAATCCGAAGTAGTCGAGATGCCTTCGATGCAATTGCTCCGTTAGTAATGGATTTACAACATGAGGAATTTTGGATTTTGATGTTGAATCGAGCCAATAAAGTTGTTAAAAGAGAAAAAATCAGTTTAGGCGGTGTTGCAGGAACAGTCGTAGATGCTAAAATTATATTCAAAAAAGCATTGGAATTACCAGCTTCTGCCTTAGTCCTTTGTCACAATCATCCTTCAGGAAATCTTCGTCCAAGTGGCGCAGATATTGAAATCACCAAAAAAATAAAAGCTGCCGGAGAACTATTAGATATTAATATTTTAGACCATTTAATTGTTTCAGAAATGGGCTATTTTAGTTTTGCAGATGAAGGAATGATGTAGTTGAGAAGTCAGAGATTAGAAAATTTTTCAAATAAAAAATGCCGCAACTTGAAAAAATCAAGTGCGGCAATCTCCCAGTGTATTTCAAACTGTCCCAATTAAATTTCTGACATTTCTGCCATTTTTTTTATATCTAATCTTCCAAAATTAGTAATTCTTCTTATTTAGTAGTCGTTTTTGTTGTACGACGACGAGCAGTAGTTGCTTTTTTAGCTACAGTTTTCTTTGCAGCAACAACTTTCTCTACTGTTTCTTCAACAGCTGTTTCAGCTAATTCACTCTTCTTTGCTAATTCTGCTTCTAATTCTGCTACTTTATTTCTTAAAGCATTGAATTCATCCGCATTTGGCAAGTTGAAACGAGCTAAAGCAGAATCCATTGCAGAACGTAAGCGGTCTTCTACCTCTTGGTATTTATCGCCAGTATCTTTCATTAAATCTGTTACTACTTTTTCTCCTTCTTTTTCTGTCTCTTTTGTTTTATCAATAGTTTCATTGATATTAGACTGTACTTTTTCTGCTGTTGACGCTACTAAACCTACGCCTGTATATAAGAACTTTTTGAATAATGCTTCCATGATATCTTTTATTAAAATTATTTTATAAATTATTTAACCTGCAATTAAAAAAATTATTTAGCAGGATTTTTCTTTACTAAAGTTGGTGCTGATTTATCAGATTTAGCCACAGCTAATTCTTCTTCTAACTCTGCAATACGAGTTTTCATACTTTTCATTTCCTCACGAGAAGGCAAATCCAATTTTGCTAAAACAGAATTAACAACACCTTTCAATCTGTCTTCAAATTCTTCTTTTTTGCCATTTGTGTCGTCAATCAAATCATCAACAACTTTACGACCTTCTTCTTCCGTAATCTTTCCTTTGTTAATTAATTCATTTACGTTCTTTTGTAATAACTCCGCATTTTGAGAAACCAAACCTACGCCCGTATAAATGAACTTTTTAAATAAATCTTCCATGATTCAATATTTTATTTTAGTGTTTAATATTTTCAAATGGCTTTCGCCAATTTTTCTTTTGTCGTATTTTTCAATAATTAATACACTTTCTCTTTAGTCAAATCCCGTGCAAAAAGATATTTGGCAAATTATAATTCGTAATTAACAATTAGAAAAATAGATACTTTCACGGCATTTATTAAAAAACTAATAACAAAACATCTATTCTATTGAAAATAATCCAACAAAAGCACTTATTAATTAATTATTCTATAATAATTCAATTTATAAAAAAATAAATATACCTCTAAAAAACTACTTGAATCAAGAATTTATGTCCGTTCACCAAATCAAATTTTCCGTTTATTTAATTCACCATATAAATATTGCCAATTACAATAATAACTTGTTTTTATTCTGACACATTACATTAATTTATATATATTCATCTTTTTTAACGCCTTAGGGACTAAGTTCAAAACTAACTAAATCAGATTTTTTGGCATTTCTTAAAATCAAATTTGGTGTTTATAAAAAATGGTTTCAATAATTTGGCGAAATTGATTTTTGGCTTTAATAATTTTGTCATATGCAAAAAAGTCGCTCCTTGACAGGTTTTTAGCTTTATTTAAACTTATTTTGCCTATCAATCAAATATGATTTTGATTAAGCAAGCTTATTTTATATTTCCTAAAAACGAACTGTAAGTACAAACCAAATGTTTTGATTTCGAAGTTTGAACTTCACCATACAAAATCGAAAATAAATGAGTAGAAGAAATAGTAATCAAGAGAAAAAATCATTCAAAGAACAATTTAAAGCTTTAGAAAATTTGCCTAAATTCTTTAGAATGATTTGGGAGAGTAATAAAACATTAACGCTTCTAAATGTTATCCTACGTTTAGTTCGTTCCGCCATTCCTTTATCAATGCTTTATGTTGGTAAATTAATAATAGATGAAATCATTAGAATAATTCCACTTTTCCAAGAAGGCGACATATGGAATTATCGTTATTTATGGTTATTAATTTTAGCAGAATTTGGTTTAGGAATCTTGGCAGATTTAATTAGTAGAAGTGTTACCCTAATTGATAGTTTATTGGGCGATTTATTTTCTAATCATACCTCAGTGAAATTAATACAACATGCTGCAAAGTTAGATTTATATCAATTTGAAAATGCTGACTTCTATGATAAATTAGAAAGAGCAAGAAGACAAACCGTAAGTCGAGTCGTTTTGATGACACAAGTTTTGTCTCAATTACAAGATATTATTACTGTTATTTTGCTTGGTGCAGGTTTGATTTATTTCAATCCTTGGTTGATTTTAATATTAATCATTGCCATTATTCCATTATTTTTAGGCGAAACACATTTTAATAATGCAAGTTATTCCTTATCGAGAAGTTGGACACCTGAACGTAGAGAATTGGATTATCTAAGGTATATCGGTGCAAGTGATGTTACGGCTAAAGAAATTAAAACATTTGGTTTAGCAGACTTCTTAGCTAATCGATTCAAAAAACTATCTGATGATTATTACGAAGCCAACAAAAAAATTGCCGTCAGTCGAGCATTTTGGGGAATCGCTTTATCTGCTATCGGAACATTGGCTTATTATGGTGCTATTTTGGTTTTTTTAATCTTCTCCCGTAAAACATTGGTCCATCTTTGTACCAAACTTTGTATCTTTTCTTTTGACTTGTCA
>CAZEOC010000039.1:8472-15372 GCA_964513525.1 uncultured Saprospiraceae bacterium
CATTGGCTTATTATGGTGCTTATATTTTTATCATTTTACAAACAATTACAGGATTAATAACGATTGGTACTTTGACATTTCTTTCTGGTTCATTCAAAAGAATGCATTCAATGATGCAAGGAATTTTGACCCGATTTACCAGTATTGCGAATAGTGCATTGTATTTACAAGACTTATTCGATTTTTTTGCAATCCAACCACAAATCAAATCTTTAGAAAATGCATCAGTAATTCCAAAACCGATACAAGAAGGTTTTACTTTCGAAAATGTTAGTTTCAAATATCCTGAAAGTGATTTTTGGGCAATTCGTAATGTTTCTTTTCATTTGGGTAAACATGAAAAATTAGCCTTAGTTGGAGAAAATGGAGCAGGAAAAACAACTTTAGTAAAATTATTAGCTCGACTTTACGAACCTACAGAAGGTAGAATATTATTAGATGGAAAGGATTTAAAAGATTACGATTTGGCTGACTTACGTCAAAATATTGGTGTCATTTTTCAAGATTATGTTCGTTTCCAAATGTCAGCCTCTGATAATATTGCCATTGGTAAAATAACCGAAGTCGATAATGAAGCTTTAATTCAAAATTCTGCGGAAAAGAGTTTAGCAAATACCGTTATTGAAAAATTACCAAAACAATATCAACAGTTTTTAGGTAAACGATTTCATGAAGGTGTAGAATTATCTGGTGGCGAATGGCAAAAGGTCGCTTTGGCTCGTGCCTATATGAGAGATGCTCAATTATTAATTTTGGATGAACCAACTTCTGCTTTAGATGCTCGTTCTGAACACGAAGTTTTTATTCGTTTTTCAGAGTTAATAAAAAATAAAGCAGCTGTATTAATTTCTCACCGCTTTTCAACAGTACGAATGGCAGACCGAATTTTATTATTAGAAAACGGAAAAATGAAAGAGATAGGAAGTCATCAGGAATTATTACAATTTGATGGCAAATATGCTGAATTGTTCAATTTGCAAGCTCAAGGCTATCAATAATCATCTTTTTGCTAATATTGAGCAAAATAATTACTCAATTATTATCATTTCATGCTTTTTTTTTAGAATTTTACAACAATAAAATTTTAATTAAGTATAATTCAAAACTACAAATTACTTACAAACCAAATTAAATGTCACTCATGACCGATTTGGAGAAAAAAAATTCTTTAAAAATGCTTTCTGAGTAGTTTTTTAATAATTTTATTTGTAGTTTTACATACACTCTTATTTAAGGGTTAATTTTAATTTGTGATATAAAAATTAAGGTATTTTGGTGTTTAAATGACTACGCCGTTGCTTAGTGCAACGGCGTAGCTTTTTTTTGTACCTATATCATCACTATTCTGTTGTTCTTAATTTTAATGATTGATAAAAATCTGTTTCTTCACAGTCTAATTATTCCCATTTTTCAACTATCTCCTGAATAACATTCAACTCATTTGGATGATTTTTATACATTTTTTTGAAGTTTTCAATAAAGAATTCCTCAACATATTATGTAAACTCATAAAAAAAGGGAATTCACATAAATGTAAATTCCCAATTCAAATTTTTAAAATAGTTCTATGATAATCGAAAGACAAGTGTTGTTATCAAAATAGAAGCTAACAAACCAATCAGAATAAGCCAAAAGTTCTTATCACTATGAAACTTTTCTTTTCGTTCCAATAAAATGTATGATAAATGTGAGGCAAAAACTAAATTAACAAATCCTAATGCGAACATCTAAATTGAATTATATTTTGTAGAAATATAGGTTTACAACCTTTGTATACTATAATAGATGTGAAAGTTACAATGATAGTTGCATATTAAAAAAGAG
Source organism: uncultured Saprospiraceae bacterium (assembly GCA_964513525.1). GTDB lineage: Bacteria > Bacteroidota > Bacteroidia > Chitinophagales > Saprospiraceae > CAWVWD01. The sequence goes on from CAZEOC010000039.1 coordinate 10,297, forward strand.
GAATAACCAAAGTTAAAACATATATATTCTTAAATACAAAAAGTGTTAATTTCCAGTATTTTACACTTAGAAATTAACACTTATTTGTATAATAAATATTTTATCAATCTTATTAATTAATACATTTTTCCTCGTTTCACTAAATATGGTAATAAAACTTGTTTGAATCCTTTATTAATATCTGCTTCTACAAAGTCAATTTTATATTGTAAACATTTCATTTTAAGGTTTTCCTTAAAAGTTGCCATCTTTTCAACATAATAATCTTTCACTTGATTTGATTGTAAACGAACTTGTTCATTGGTTTCCATATCAATGAATAAATATGGCCGATTTTCAAACTCAAAGTTCAATTCTTTAGAAGCATCTGTTGTATGAAATAATACAACTTCATGTTTATTATATTTCAAATGTTGTAAAGCAGAAAAAACAGCATCTAAATCATCCGTTTGCTCAATCATATCACTAAATATGACAACCAAAGAACGTCTATGAATACTTTCTGCCACTTGATGTAGTGCATCCGCAGCATCTGTCTTTTTCTCTGTTCGAGGTTTTGCTAATAATTTATCTATTAAGCTCAGAACATAACGATAATGTTTGGTACTTGACTTTGCTCTGGTATGTTCCATAATACCATTATCAAAAACAGTCAGACCAAAAGCATCTCGTTGTCGCATCAATAAATTCATCAATGCCGCAGACGAAAGCGCTGAAAATCTAAGTTTATTAACGTGTTCCGCAGTATGATTTTTAGCTAATGGAAAATACATGGATGAAGAAGCATCAATCACAATTTGACAACGTAAATTAGTTTCTTCTTCAAATCTTTTTACGAACATTTTATCTGTTCTTCCATAAACTTTCCAATCAATATTTTTAGTTGATTCTCCTGGGTTATAAATTCGATGTTCTGCAAATTCTACCGAGAAACCGTGAAAAGGACTTTTATGTAAACCAATAATAAAGCCTTCTACCACTTGACGGGCAAACAACTCCAAATTCCCTATATTCCGAACATCGTAATTATCTAATAAACTCATATATAATAAAAATGAAATTTTTTAATAAAAATAAAAAGCTACCTAAGGATGAAAGTGTAATTTACATAATTAATAGATGCTTTTCCAAATGATTATTCTTTCTAACAAAATTTTCACTTTTTATTGATTACAATTTTCTATGCTAAATATTGTCGAATTTCGTCTTCCAAACTATAAAACTTCACATAACTTCCCCAAGGTCTATAACTTTTCTTTGGTCGATAATAACGATGATTTTTTTTCTTGCTATCTACAATGATTAGTCCGTAACCTCTACTCTTACAAACTTTCAAAAAAGAATCTTGCCCTTTTTTATCAATATCTTCAAAACTATCTTCTGAAATAGAAATCCATTTTTCATTTGCAGGATATTGTTCTACTTGATTCAAAACTGCAATCATTTTATGCTGAAAACTATTTCGACTCAATATACCATATCCCAGAAAACCGAGTAAAAACATTAAACCAAAAAACATCAACCCCAATATAGCATTATCAAAACCAACAACAGCATAAAATCCACCAGTTCCAACTGCAAATAAAAATCCAGCCCAAAGAGAATTTTTAAACCATAATTTATTATCTCTAAAAGGTTTAATTGCTTTTAACGTTTTGTAAGATTTAGATTCCATAGAGACAACGTACAATTCACCGGTCCAACGTTTTTTGAAGGCTAAAAAACCATCAGCTCTGAAACCTCCATAAGGCTTTTTTGTTCTCACTTCTATCTTAGAGAACATTCTACCTTTCTTTGCTTTTCTTTTATAATAATCCTCTAAATATTTTTGTGCAGCAACTTGTACTGTTCTTTCTACTAATCTTGCCATAATCGAACTCAATACATTGTAAACAAAATAATGTTAAAGGTAAAAAGTTTTATCAAAAAAATGAAATTATTATCTTTGATTAGAATAGTTTATTTCTCTATTATTTATTCAGAATAACTTTTTCAAGTTTGAACTTAGTCTACAAAAAGCTATTTATTAATAATTCCTATATTTAGGGAAAGGAAATAAATAACTTTCATTTCTTTTAAGTATTAATTCTGGATTATTAATCATAAAAACGCTAAAATCATCAATATTATATTATGAAAAACTATATTTTACTATTTCTAATGTGCCTATTCAGTCAACTGGGTTTTAGTCAATATACCGTTTCTGGTAAAGTCTATGATGCAACTACAGGAGAGCCAATGATTGGTGTTACAATAAGGAATTCTGAAAGTAAAGGAGCAGTTACGAATTATGATGGAACATTTGAGCTTGAATCTAAAGTCGATAATTTCACAATCACTTTTAGTTATTTAGGTTACAAAACACAAGAAAAAATAATCTTTTTTGAAGCAAATACTACCAATATAGAGGACATAGATATTAGATTAGAAGAAGCTACTTCGATATTAGATGCCGTTGTTGTTAGTTCAAGTCGCTATGAGAAAAATCTCTTAAAAGAAGCCGTTTCAATTGATTTAATAACACCTCAATTATTAAATAATAATCAAGTAACACAATTAGACCAAATTATTGCTAAAGTACCAGGAGTTCAAATTATTGATGAGCAAGTAAGTATTCGAGGTAGTGGTTTCTCATTTGGAGCAGGAAGTCGAGTAACTGTTATCGTTGACGGTCTACCGCTATTAGCACCAGAAGGTTCTACGATTCCTTGGAATTATATTCCAATTGAAAATATAGCTCAAATTGAAGTTTTGAAAGGTGCATCTTCTGTCCTTTATGGAACCTCTGCTATGAATGGCTTAATCAATGTTCGTACTGCTTATCCAACATCAAAGCCAAAAACAATTTGGCAAACTTATGCAGGTGTTTACGATAATCCTAAAAAAGAATATCAAGCTTGGTGGAAAGATAAACCACAACCACATCAAGTAGGAACTTATGTTTCTCATCGTACGAAGATTGGAAAAGATTTTGATTTGGTTTTAGGTGGACATGCACATAAAGAATTATCTTATTTGGAGGGAGCAGATGAACGTCGTTATCGTTTTAATTTTAATACTCGTTACCGAATTACAGATGATTTAGCTATTGGTATTAATGGAAATGTGATGGAATTCTCTAAAGGTTTTTGGGCATTTTGGGCAGACAATGATACATTAGGATTGACACCTTTAAGTCCTATCAGTTTAGATAGTTATTATTCTCGAAACTTTGATCCTTATATTAATTATACAGATCCTTTTGGAAATCAACATTCAATTAAAACTCGTCTATATAGCGTCACTTATTTACGAACAAGTGATCGACCAAATACAACTGCAAGTATTAATCATTATGAATATCAATTTAATCGTCAATTCAAGAATAATTTGAATCTTACGGCAGGGATTAGTAGACAAACTTTATCGGTTTCAAGTCCAATTTTCGGTATTGATACATTGACGAATTTAGAAAAAACATTTACAGGAAATGTCAATAGTTATTATGCTCAAGTAGATAAGTCTTTAATAGATGATAGATTATCAATTATTTTAGGTTCTCGTTGGGAAACATATGCATTTGAGGAAGAAACTCAAGCAGGTTTTCCTGTCTTTAGACTTGGAAGTAGTTTTGCTATTACACCAAAAAATATTATTCGTACAAGCTTAGGACAAGGTTATCGTTTGCCAAGTTTAGCAGAACAATATGTCGATTATAATAATGGTTTTCAGAATTTCCCAAATCCTGAATTACGACCTGAAATTGGTGCCAGTTATGAAATTGGCTATAAAAGAGCTTTTGATAATAAAGCTATCAAAGGCTATTTTGATGCCGCCATATTTTATCAAGATTATCAAGATTTGATAGAACCTGTTTTTGGTTTTTATAATGAAGACACCTTACCCAATATTACAAACTTTGATTTCTATGGATTTCAATATCAAAATATAGCTGAAGCACGAATTTTAGGATTCGAATTAGGTACAAGTATAGACGGAAAAATTGGAGAACTTGGCTATAGACTGTGGTCTGGTTATACTTATACATTTCCAGTTGACTTAAGTAGAGATACTGCGGATTTAGATAATGTAGGAAACTTCATTAATGCTGCCACAAGTTCAATCTTTGGTTTGGATTCTATCTATGAAGAAAGTATTTTATTATATCGAAATATGCATAATGTCCGTTTAGATTTAGAATTGTATTATCAAAAATTCACATTTGGTTTTGCAGCAAATTATCAAAGTAAAATGGTCAATGTAGACGATGTATTGATTGGAGAAGGTTATTTTGGTTCTTTAGTAGAATTTTTTAATGGTGGAAATGATGTCTTCCCTGGTATGAAAAATTTTAGAGCAAATCAACCTGTAGGAGATTGGGTAATTGATTTGAGATTCAATTATGAAATAACGGATGACCTCCGTTTAAACTTTATTATTAATAATGTAATGAACCGAGAATATGCTTTAAGAATTGGTAGAATTAATCCACCAAGACAGTTTACTTTGAAACTGCAAGTTGGGATTTAGAAAAATAAGGGAATAAATAAAAAAGTTGGTTTAAGCAATAAGCTTGAACCAACTTTTTTTATTTATCTGCTTAATAGATTAATTGCAACCTAAATCTAATTTACTTTGTGGATCATTCATTGGAATACAATTTCCAGAATACACATGATCTGGTTGATAACGCATCAAATTAGGATCATATAAAGCATTTTCTATAAAATCTGTCAATGCCATTATTTCCTCTTCTGTTAAGTTCAATGGCTTGAATTGATCCGCTAATCTACGATTAGGGACATTTCCATTTTCTTTAATTCCGTTGTTTTTATACTCAATTACATCTCGAACAGAATTGAAAGACGAACCATGTCCGTAATGTTTAGAATCTGTCAGATTATATAATTGTGGTACTTTGAATTTATATTCATCATTTGGATTTAATGTAAATCCAGCAAATCCTATTATCGGAAATCGATCTTTTGGAGAAGATAAAGTAAATGTGACTGAAAAAGCAATTGCCTTTTTAGAAGGAATGCAAGGAGCTGGTGTTTTAGGAAGTGCCAAACATTTTCCGGGACATGGAGATACAGA
>CAZEOC010000040.1:0-15308 GCA_964513525.1 uncultured Saprospiraceae bacterium
TATCATTGCGCTTTCCGAATCTATCGTTGCTTCTTCTGTCTTCGGAATTTCTATCGTCTTTATCGTAATCTTTTTTGAAACGATTACCAGATTTTAATTCATCTACACTTTTTCCAAATCTTTTTCCAGTAGCTTTTTTACCAAAACTACGTTTCGATTTCTTATCAAAATCTTTATCAAATTTCCCCTCTTTTCTCTTGCTCATCTTTTATTTATTTTCCTACAACCTTCTTATCGGTTGATGTTTTTGTCCCTTTTGGATTATTGTTTCTTTTCTAATTCTTCAATCGGAGCTTTTTCTCCAATTTCGTTAGTTTCCTCTTTGAAATCTTTGATTTTCGGTAAATCATTTAATGTTTTAATACCAAAATAATCCATAAACTTTGGACTTGTTGCGTACAAAAGTGGTCGTCCAGGTCTTTCACTTCTGCCAACTATTGTTACCAATTCTTTTTCTAATAATTTCTGAATGGAATAATCACTGTTTACACCTCGAATTTGCTCTACTTCTACCTTTGTCATTGGTTGTTTATAAGCAACAATTGATAAAGTTTCCATAGCTGCTTTGCTTAAGCGTTTTTTTGTTTTTTGCTTCAAAAAAGTACCAATAGTCGGATGAAAATCTTTCTTTGTCAAAAATTGATATCCACCACTAATTTCCATTAATTCAAAAGCAAACATTTCTTCTGAATAACGTTCTTTTATCGCAGCAAGCACATCCAATAAATCACTCTTGTCGATTTTTACATTAAAATGTTCTTCCAAAGCATTTTTAATTTCTCTAAAAGAAATCGGCTGTTCTGCCACAAATATTAACGCCTCAATGTGTTGTAATAAATTCTCCATTTCGATTTTAAAAATTATAACTGCAAAGTTAGCTAAATGCAATGAAGTAATAAGGAATTGATATAATAATATTCAAATTCAATGACAAACTTAGAATTACTAATAAGGTAAGTTACAATTTCATTGAACTTTGGTAAATGGAAAATGTAGATTTTTTGAATGGTTTTCAAGAAAAACTTGTTCTAAATATATTCGGTCGTCTGACTTCTGGTAGCAAAGAAATCTAACTTCTGACTTAATTATTAAAATAAAAAAAACGGCTAATCAAGTTTTACCTTAATTAACCGCTTAGAGATTTATGAAAATTTACAATCTATTAGTATCAATTCGTAGCACTTTCAACAGCACCTTTCGTTGATAAAAATATGATCTTTATGGCAGTATTCTTTAATTCTTTATTTACTACATTCCCTTCTTCGTCAGTGATAACATACTGACCGTCTTCAGTTTTTGTAATTTTTAATTTTCCTTCTTTGCTTCCTCTTGTTGCTATTGCACCTTCGATACCTTCGATAGCATCATAATCAACATAAGCAAAATCAATTCCGTCAAGGTCTTCATCATGTGCTGCGAAACCCATTGTATCAGAATCATTTTGAAAGATATTCAAAGTTAATTCATAAGAAAAAACTGTTTGTCCTTCATCATTCTTATCGAATTTGATATTAGAGAAAACTAAAGTTAAATGAGCAACATCTTGTCCTTCTAAGATTTCACCATTGAACCAGTTTGACTCTGCATTAGAAACAGCAGTTTTAATTTTTCCAATTTTATGTCCTACACTTAATAAATCATCATTCGCATCTGTCAATTTTGCAATAAAGTTCATATAGTTTTCATCATCAAAATCAGAAGCAACGATAAATGTAACTGTTTCGTCAGCAGCTGTTATTGATTTAGAACCAAATAATGCAGCATCTCCTTTAAAACTAATAAAAGGTGTGAAGCTTGTTTCTGTTCCTGCAACAATTCCTTCTACTTTAGTAAATAAAGAAGCAGTTTTTGCGGCATTTACATTTGATGAAACGAATAATGCAAATGTGATTGATAATAAAGCAGTTAAATTTTTAAGTGTAAAAGTTTTCATAAAATTGTAGTCGTTAATAAGTATTAATAAATTTGAAAAAGGCAGTTATATTAAAAAAAATTATAATAAATCAGTGATGCTTTATCTATATTCAACCACCGTGCCAAAAGTAAAAATAATAAAAATAATTAACAATGTGACATTTAATTTTATTATAAAGTGTATTTATTTGATAATGAGTCGCCTGCAATAAAACCGCCAGTCCAAGCTGCTTGAAAATTGAAACCGCCTGTAACTCCGTCTATATTAAGCACTTCGCCAGCAAAATACAAGTTTTTTCGAATCTTACTTTCAAAGGTTTTAAAATTAACGTTTTTTAAATCTATTCCGCCAGCTGTGACAAATTCTTCTTTAAAAGTGCTTTTCCCATTTACCTTAAATTTTGCCTGTGTCAATTGCATTGCAAGACTTTGCATCATTTTTTTACTAATATTCGCCCATTGTTGCTTTTCATTTATTCCTGCACCTTTTACTATTTTTTTCCATAATCTATTTGGCAAATCAAACATTGCATTAGCAAAAACTGATTTTTTAGGGTTATTTTCCTTAAAATCATGTAAATCTTCAAGAACTAAATCAATATTTACACCACTCAACCAATTCACCTTAATTGTAAATTGATAATTTAATTCATTTAAAGTCCTCGCGCCCCAAGCTGATAATTTCAAAATTGCAGGAGCTGACAATCCCCAATGTGTAATTAATAATGCACCTTCCGATTTCAATTTAGTCCCTAAAACTTCAATAGTTGCTTTTGGAACCGATAAGCCTGCTAATCCCTTTATTCGTTCATCCTTAATATTAAAGGTGAATAATGATGGAACTGGTTCTATTATATTATGTCCAAGATTTTTTAAGATTTTCCAAATTCTCGGATTACTTCCCGTCGCAAACATTACTTTGTCTGCAATCAGATTTTCTTTGTTTCGAACACGAATTGTCCAAGGTTCATTATCTTGCTTTGGTGCTTGAATTCCTTCAAATTGATGCTGAGTCCAAACTTTGATACCTAATCGTTTAGCTGTATTCCATAAACAATCTACAATGGTTTGAGAATCGTTAGATACTGGAAACATTCTATTATCTTCTTCTATTTTCAATTCTACACCATGTTTTTCAAACCATTCTATAGTGTCTCCTGTACAAAATCGACTAAAAGGGCTTAATAATTCTTTTGCTCCTCTTGGATAATTTTTCACCAATTCTCTGGGAACAAAACAAGCATGCGTTACATTACATCTTCCTCCACCAGAAATTTTCACCTTCCCCAAAACAGATTTTCCACGCTCTAAAATGATAATTTCAGCTTTTGAATTTTTTTCTGCACAATTTATTGCAGCAAAAAAACCTGCTGCACCTCCACCTATAATTACTATTCTCATATTTTTTTTATTAAAAAAAAGACATAAACAACAAAATATTGAATATAAACACCAAATATTGAAACATATAGATAAGTTTTTTTTTAGAATTCTCTTTTCATAAATATCTACGTATACATTTCCCATTTTGCAAAACACATTGTTAATTTGCTAATTTGTGACATTCAATTATAGTATTATATATTTTTTTCATACCTTTAAGCTTGAATTAAGATATAAAAGTATTATTTTTTACAGCTTTATTTATTTAACAGCCGTTTATATTATTGATAGCATAAATTTTATTAAAAATTCAATCTGTCATTAATTTGTGACTTAATAAAAAGGAGCTTTTAGATACTAATTCCAAGTAAATCAAAGTATTTTTATTTTTTTTGTGACTTGTCAGTTTAAGTCCGTCTTATGTTTAGAAAATTCAATTACGAAGGTAATTCAATATAAAGAAAATAGGTCTTGTTTTCATTTTGTTTTTTGGGGTTTGCAGGGAGTTGTAATTAATTTACAATCCCCTCTTATACCCCAGAAACTTTTTCAAGATTAAAGATTATAGACTTAGGTCTTGTTTTCATTTTGTTTTTTGGGGTTTGCAGGGACAATCGTCCCTCTTTTGAGAATCACGCTTTTTAGCGTTCAATATATTAAAGATTATAGACTTAGGTCTTGTTTTCATTTTGTTTTTTGGGGTTTGCAGGGACAATCGTCCCTCTTTTGAGAATCACGCTTTTTAGCGTTCAACATATTAAAGATTATAGACTTAGGTCTTGTTTTCATTTTGTTTTTTGGGGTTAAGGGTGCTATCGTTTTTAGATAGCACCCTTTTTTAATTTATTTTTTACTCTAATCCGCTTAGCTATATAGAAATTTCTAATTTTGTATTATGGGAAATAAAAACTTTTGGAAAATCATTCGATATGTAGGAAAATATAAGGTATTTGCTATGGCAAGTATTCTATTCAATTTATTATCAGCCTTATTAGCTACTTTTATATTTATACTTTTAGATCCTTTTCTAAAAGTCCTTTTTGATATTTCAAGTCCTGTTACTATTGAACCTGACTTCTCCTATACAATTGATTATATTTTCAATTATTTGAATTATACTTTAGGACAATATATTTCAAATTCTGGAAAAAATGTTGCCTTAATCTGGGTATGTAAATTAATAGTATTCGTCTTTTTATTCAAAAATATATTTCGTTATTTGGCTATTATCTTAATGGGTCCAGTTCGAAAAGGTGTCGTTACAGATATAAGAAGTCGAATTTTTAATAAATTATTGGCACTTCCTTTATCTTTTTTCTCTGAAGAGAGAAAAGGAGATCTAATGAGTAGAATTACTGTTGACGTAAAAGAAATAGAAGCTGGCATTTTAAATTTGATAGAAATTATAATTAAAGAACCTTTTGTATTAATCATTTCGCTTATCACTATATTTTCACTTAATTTCAAATTAGCCTTATTCACCTTAGGTCCAGTTTTAATCATTGTTTTATTAGTTGGAGCAATAGGAAGAACCTTAAAGAAACAATCATTAGAAGTTCAAAATAAATTCGGGGATACACTTTCAATAATTGAAGAAGCAATTACGGGTTTAAGAATTATTCAAGCATTCAATGCTGAAAAATATAACTCAGAAAAATTTATACGAGAACATACGACTTGGAAAAATCTATCTGTAAGGTTAATTTTAAAGAATGGTTTGGCTTCTCCTGTAACAGAAGTTTTATTAACAACTGTTTTGGCAATCTTACTTTGGTATGGTGGATATTTGGTTTTTAATGGAGAATTAGAAGCGTCTAAATTTTTCGTTTTCATCGGTATGTTTTATAATATAATTGCTCCAGCAAAAGCACTTTCTGGTGCATTTTATAGTGTACAAAAAGGTTTAGGAGCGGTTGAACGAATTGATAAAATATTGGATGCAGAAATTAAAATCACGGATAAACCTACTGCGAAACCAATCAAAAAATTTGAAAATAAGATACATTATAAAGATATTAGTTTCACTTATGATGGTCAATACGAAGTTTTAAAAACGATTGATTTAGAAGTTCCTAAAGGTAAAATTGTCGCTTTGATTGGACTTTCTGGTGCAGGAAAAACAACTTTGGCAGATTTATTACCACGTTTTCACGATGTTACTGCAGGTCAAATTCTAATCGACGATATCGATATTCGAGATTATCAGTTGAAAGATTTACGTAATTTGATGGGAATTGTCTCTCAACAACCTATTTTATTTAATGATACTATTTTTAATAATATCGCTTTTGGTTTAGAAGATGTATCACAAGTGGCTGTTGAAGAAGCTGCACGAATTGCGAATGCACACGATTTTATTATTAATACAGAAAATGGTTACCAAACAATAATCGGCGATGGTGGCGGAAAACTAAGTGGTGGACAACGTCAAAGGTTAACAATTGCAAGAGCTGTTTTGAAAAATCCACCGATTCTAATTTTGGATGAAGCTACTTCTGCTTTAGATTCTGAATCTGAAAAATTGGTACAAGATGCTTTGTATAAATTGATGCAGAATAGAACATCAATTGTTATTGCTCACAGACTTTCTACTATTCAAAATGCAGACGAAATCGTGGTGATGCAAGAAGGAAAAATCATAGAGAAAGGTACGCATGATGATTTATTGGCTTTGAACGGGACTTATAGTAAATTGGTGAATTTGCAGTCGTTCTAATCTTGTAATTCAGTATTCGACTGAATAGTAAAATTAAAAAAATACGATATGAAAAAATTATTACTTAGTTCATTTATTGTCTGCTGGCTATCGCCAATATTTGGACAAGTTGACACTTGGATTCAATCCGTAAAAACGAGTTCTGGTAAAGAGAAGGTCGATTTATTAAATAAAATAGCGGAATATTACACTAACGATTCAGAGCCATTTTCTGCAAAAACTTATGCAAAAGAAGCTATAAAATTAGCAGATGCAATAGATTATTATGATGGTTTGGCGGTTTCTTATTTCTTTTTGGCAGAAGCTGAGAATTTGAATAATGATTTGAAAGCTGCTAAAAAAAATTATAAGAAGTGGTATAAACTCCGAAAAAAATATGGTGATTCTAAACAATTGGGCTGGGCTACAATTGGAATGGCAAGATTTTATGCATCACAAGAAAATGATTGTAAAACCGAATGTTATTACAAAAAAGCATTGAAGAAAACGGAATCGGGTTCTTATGAAGAGTTTAGAGTTTTGCGAGCAATGTCTTACTATTTTCAATACGGTGCAAGTCAACGTACACAACGAGAATTAAATCTAAAAAAAGCGACTAAATATTTTGAATTAGAAACGGAAAGTGGTCGAAAAGTCTATGGAGATAAATTCAAAACAACCAATTTGGATTGGTATTTTGGTCGGGAATTAGAAAAATCATTAGATAAAAATAATATAAAATTAGCAACTAAGATTGCTAATCAATGGATAAAATCAAAGGCAAAATTTGCTAATAATTATGAACTTTATAGAAGTTCTAAATTAATAGCAAGAAGCTTTTTTGAAAAAAAGGCTTTTGAGTCAGCCTTTACCTTCGTAAATAAATCTTTGGAATACATTAAAGCAGATGGTCAAAATTATAAAATCAATCAAGCTTATAATAATGCCATTTATATTGCCAGAAATGCGAATGATTTTGAACAAGCATTGAAATATAATTTTGAACAATTCAACTATGTTAAAGCAACTTATTACCCGATTTCTGCATTAAACACTACGATAGTTGCCATCTTGGATAATGATGATGTTAATCAAAATCTTAGAGCGATAGAATTAATAAGTGATTGGAAAAAAACATTAAATCCTAAAAAACAGGAAGTCGCTTATAATTGGGCAACTGCAAATCTTGAATTATTGAAATCTTATAAATAATTTATTGATACTACTAATATGTATTTTCCAATTGGAAATTAGTTAAAAATCCTTCTTCTTTTTTCTTAAAAAAAAAGAAGCAAAAATTCAAGGCTTGATTAATTTCTTAACGGTTGAATGTATTGAAAATACTAAAAATTCCGAAACTCACTTTGCTATCGCAAAGCTCAAACAGCGGACTTTTCTAAACGTATTTTAAACACATTCAACCTAAAATTAATAATGCCAGTCAAATCGAAAATACATATATAACATAATCAATAATTTTAATAAAACAGTTATATTTTAACAAAATGAAAAGAATTGCAATTGATATGGACGATGTAATGTCGGACACAACTGGTCGTAAAATTGAATGGTACGAAAGAGATTTTAATGTAAAAGTCAATCGTGCAGAAATGCATGGAAAATACTTGAATCAGCATGTACCAATAAAACATAAAGGTGCTGTAAGAGAATACGCTCGACATCCTGAGTTTTTTAAAGAATTAGATATTTTTCCTGAATGTCAACGAGTTATGGAAGCTTTAACCAAGAAATATGAAATCTTTATCGTTACGGCAACTATGCCCTTTCCTAATTCTTATGTTTATAAATATGAATGGATGAAGAAGAATTTTCCATTTATTGATATTCGAAATATTGTTTATTGTGGACATAAATATATGATTGATGCAGATTATATGATTGATGACCATGCTTACAATTTGGAAACTTTCAAAGGAAAAGGTTTACTTTATAGCTGCGAACATAACGCTGGAGATAATCGTTTTGAGCGATTAGATAATTGGTTTGATGTGGAGAATTATTTTTTAAATAGTTAATAGTTGTACTAATTATTAATCGTCGAAATCATGAAAAACGAATCACTAATCACTAATCATCAATTGCCAAAAGTACGATTTCTTGCCTTCGATACACGTAAACTAATTGTTCCGAGTCAAACCCTTTTTTTTGCATTAAAAGGAAAGCAAAAAAATGGACATGATTTTGTTCCTATAGCTTATGCACAAGGCGTTCGACGGTTTGTGGTAGGATTCGGTTTTGATAATTCCAATTTCCCAGAAGCAGATTTTATTTTCGTTGATAATGTGTTGAAATATTTGCAAGAAATCACATTAAAACATAGAAATCAATTTGATTTATTAACAATTGGAATCACTGGAAGTAATGGAAAGACTATCGTCAAAGAATGGTTGAATTATTTATTAGCAAAGAAAAATCCGACAGAAATTGTCTGTAATCCTAAAAGTTATAATTCACAAATCGGTGTACCACTTTCGGTTTGGGAAATTCAATCACAGCATAAAATTGGGGTTTTTGAAGCTGGTATTTCTACTCTTGGAGAGATGGATAATTTGGCAAAATTGATTGATTGCGAAATTGGAATTTTCACCAATATTGGTGCTGCTCATGATGAAGGTTTTAAGCATCGAGAAGAAAAGGTTTTGGAAAAATTAAAACTTTTCAAAAACGCAAAAACCGTTATTTATAATTCAGATTATGAATTGATTGATTTGAATATTAAAAAACAATTTCCTAATAAAAATCTCAAAACTTGGTCTTTCAAAAATCCTCAAGTTGATTTATTTATTAATAAAATAAGCTACCAAAAGTTTACTCGAATTGATGCGATTTATCAAGATGAGCAACTATTTATAGAAATTCCTTATACAGATAAAGCATCAATTGAAAATGCTATTCATTGTTGGTTATTACTATTAAACTTAGGGTTTAAAACAGCTAATTTTCAATCAGATTTTCGACAATTACCGCCGATTGCTTTGCGATTATCTTTAAAATCTGCGGTTAATAATTCGACTTTAATTGATGATAGTTATAGTTTGGATTTGAATTCTTTGACTATCGCTTTGGATTTTTTGGTGCAGCAACATACACACAAGAATCGAACTTTAATTATCTCTGATATTTTGCAAAGTGGTCAATCTACAACTGAGCTTTATCAAAAGGTTGCGGAACGAATTAACCAAAAAGGGATAAATAAAATAATCGGAATTGGAAATGATATAATCTTAATCAACGACTTCTTAAATCCTTCAATTACTACGCAGTTTTTTGAGTCAACCGCTGATTTTTTAAGAAGTTTCAATTCCAATGATTTTCAAGATGAAAGTATCTTATTAAAAGGAGCAAGAAGTTTTGGTTTTGAACGAATTGCGAGAGTTTTAGAAAGACAATTGCATCAAGCTGTTTTGGAAGTAAATTTAGATGCTTTTGCTGATAATCTAAGAGTTTATCGGAATTATCTAAATCCTCAAACAAAGCTGATGATTATGGTCAAAGCGGCGGCTTATGGAAGTGGAATTGGTGAAATTGCGAAATTTTTGGAGTATCAAAATGTAGATTATTTAGCTGTCGCTTATACAGATGAAGGAATTGAGGTTCGGAATCGAGGCGTTAAATTACCAATTTTGGTATTAAACCCAGATATTCCTTCTTTTGAAAGTTTGATTTTACATCGGTTAGAACCAGAAATTTATAGTTTCTCGATGTTAAATAATTTCTTACAAACTTTAGAAAAGACAAAACAAGTTTTTCCTAATTTGGATTTAGAAAACTATCCGATTCATTTAAAAATTGATACTGGAATGAAACGTTTAGGTTTCGAAGTTGAGGAGATTGAATTATTAAAAAAAGAACTAAAAGAAGCTGAAAATATTTCTGTGAAATCAATTTTTTCGCACTTAGTTGCCAGTGATAATGAAGAACATGACAAGTTCACAAAACACCAAATTGATACTTTTAAAAAAATTTATCAAGAATTATCTCAAACTTTGCAGTATCAACCGATTCGACATATTTTAAATTCAGGTGGAATCAGTCGTTTTCCTAATTATCAATTTGAAATGGTTCGTTTAGGAATTGGATTATACGGAATTGATAGTAATGAAAACATACAAAAACAACTCAAAAATATTAGTAGCTTAAAAGCAACGATTTCACAAATTAAAACCGTCAAAAAAGGAGAAACTATTGGTTATAATAGAATAGGGAAAGCAAGTAAAGCTTTACGAATTGCAACTATTGGAATTGGTTATGCAGATGGATTTAGTCGTTCTTTGAGTAATGGAATCGGTCATGTTATTCTTCATAAAAAAGTTGCGAAGGTTATCGGAAATGTTTGTATGGATATGACAATGATTGATATTTCAGAAATTCCAGAAGCTAAAGAAGGAGATGAAGTTATCATTTTTGGTAAAGAAAAGTCAATTCAACAATTAGCAAAAGAGTTGAATACTATTTCTTATGAAGTTTTTACAAATATTTCGGAACGAGTAAAACGAGTTTATTTTCAGGAATAAATTTGAAAAATGAGAATTCGTACAAATTGCCAACAATGAGATGATTCCAATCCAAAATAGACCTTTTGGTCTTTCCTATGTCAATTTTATTTTGCAAGTCTGCGTTTCGATTAGTTTTCTCGTATTTTCACATTAGAAGTGTGATTGTTATCACAATAATATACGTCATAGTTGAAGTTATGATGAATTAATTTGTAGTAAATGAACATCAGAATCGATAATCAAAATTACAAGATTAATTAGTTTATCGATACAGAATATAAACTATGGTTATTTTTATTTACAACAAGTTCAATATTGTCTAATAACGATATTTTGAATGTAACTTTAACGATTTATTGAATTCTTATTCAATAAAGTCATTATCGAAAAAAGGAAGATTTTGGATTCTTATAATAATATTATAGACACAATTGGAAACACGCCATTGATTCGTATTAATCGTATGACCGAAAATTTAAATGGCGAATTTTATGCAAAATGGGAAGGTGCTAATCCTGGTAATTCTGCAAAAGATAGAATTGCAAAATTTATTATCGAAAAAGCAGAACAAGAAGGAAAGCTAAAACCTGGTGCGACTATCGTAGAAACGACTTCTGGAAATACTGGATTTAGTTTATCTATGATTGCTAAAGTGAAAGGTTACAAAGCTGTTTTGGCGGTAAGTGATAAAACAAAGCCTGATAAAATTGCTTATTTGAGAGCAATGGGAGCAGAAGTTCATGTTTGTCCTGCAAAAGTTCCTGCTGACAATCCTCGTTCTTACTATTCTACGGCAAAGCGAATTCACGAAGAAACACCAAATTCAATTTATATTAATCAATATTTTAATTTAAATAATACAGAAGCACATTATCAAACAACTGGTCCAGAAATTTGGAGACAAACAAATGGAAAAATCACGCATTTAGTAGCTTGTGCTGGAACTGGTGGAACAATTTCAGGTTCTGCAAAATATCTAAAAGAACAAAATCCAAATATTCAAATTTTAGCAGTAGACGCTTACGGTTCTGTATTGAAAAAGTATCACGAAACAGGAATATTTGATGAGAAGGAAATTTATTCTTATAGAATTGGTGGTTTAGGAAAAAACTTAATTCCTGATGCTTTAGACTTTTCACTAATAAATCATTTTGAAAAAGTAACGGATAAAGCAGCAGCTTTATGTGCGAGAGAAACAAGTAAAGCAGAAGGAATTTTAGTCGGCTATACAAGCGGTGCAGCAATGCAAGCAACAATTCAACTTAAAGATAGATTTGATAAAGATAGTGTTGTCGTTGTTATATTCCCAGATCATGGTTCTCGCTATATGGAAAAAATCTATAGTGATAAATGGATGATTGGAGAAGGTTTTTTGGAAGAAAAACGTATTTTAGAAAAGGTTTAGAATAAATTTGCCTTTCATTTGATGAAAGGCAAATTTCTAACAATTAAAAATATTAGTTATTCTTTTAGCACTTTTCCTACTGAGACATCTCCATTATCTAAAATTAGTTGATAAAAATATATTCCAGACTCCCATTCAGATGTTTTAATTTGAATTTCACTTGTCATTGGTGCAATTTCTAAAATCCTTTGTCCCTTTATATTGTAAATTAAAACATTCTTTATTTTTTGATTGCCTACATATCGAATATTAAATAAATCATCAGTTGGATTCGGAAAAATTTTTATAGCTACATCTCTTTTTATTTTATTACTGTTTACTATTCCAATATAATAACTAAATGTATCTATACATCCAGTATTAATATCCGTAATAATTACGCTGTAAGCTCCTTGATTGTCAATATCAAATAAATCTTGTAAAGTATCACCTCTATTCCATGAATATTGATAATTGTTAGTATCTGCAATAATTAAATCAATTACACCAAAATTTAAGCTATCTATATATGAAACAACACTTTCTATTATATTGGGACTAACCTCTATTGCAGTCAATGTTTTTTGAAGCGTATCATTTTGAGCATTTATATCTTGCGCACTAATCGGTTTTATCCAACTTGTAGCAGTATAAGAATCATTTAAAGATACTGGATATTCTAAATCAACAATCAAACTTTCATTATAGGTTAATTCATTAGGTAAGACAATTACGTTTTGAATATTTCCATTAATTTTCCATTCTAATAATATTGTATCTATAGTACTGATTCCATTATTCCTAACACGACATTGAAAATTGAAAACGTCTGAACAATTATTAAAATAAATATCTTCAACTTCATAATCATTTTTAATAATGTCCATTTTTTGAAGATAGATATCTTTTATATTTGGTACTGATGTAACAATAAAAGTCGTATCACCAATTTCTATATTGGCTGTAAATTCTAAGGAACCAGTTGAATATAAATTACCATTTCTACTTAAATGTAAGTCTCTTGAATCAATAGAACCTTCACCATAAGTTTCTACCCAATA
Organism: uncultured Saprospiraceae bacterium; assembly: GCA_964513525.1. Lineage (GTDB taxonomy): Bacteria > Bacteroidota > Bacteroidia > Chitinophagales > Saprospiraceae > CAWVWD01. The sequence goes on from CAZEOC010000040.1 coordinate 12,955, forward strand.
AAAATCTCCGTTACTTGATAATTTATACATATAAGCATACTTATCAACAAGATTAATTATTTCGGGCTTATTTGACCAGTTATTAAAATCAATATTTCCTTTTGCAGTTCCTGTTAAGTAAACATTTCGACTCGAATCTAACTCAATTCCATAAACATTTGAATCATAAATTCCTCCGAAAGTTCTTACCCAACTTAAATCACCTAAACTGTCTAATTTCGTAATAAAAACATCTGTACTCAAATTTTGTGATTGAGTATTTATAAACAGTACATTTAGAGAAGGATCAAAGTCAATATTTCCACTAAATCCACCTACAGCATAAACATTTCCTTCATCATCAACTTCCAAATCATATCCATAATCTAAAGCAGAAGAACCAAAATCTTTCACCCAGACAAAGTCTCCATTTTTTGTGAGTTTAAGAATAAATATATCGGTATTGAAAGAAGAACCATTCACCAAAGTAACACCTGAATTAGGATCAAAATCTACATTATTCTGATAACTTCCAGTTAGATATAGATTACCCAAATAATCGTATCTAATACAGCCAACCAAATCAGTTTGATTCCCACCAATAGTTTTAGTCCAGTGATAATTACCTAAAGTATCTATCTTCTGTATAAAAAAGTCCGAATATTGACTATTAGAAGATATCAAGTCAATGGTATTTGTAGGGTCAAAATCAACTGTACCAATAAAATTTCCAGCAGTATAAATAAATCCTTGCTCATCAATGGTCAAACTAATTCCAAGTACATCATTTGTTCCACTAATTTGTTGTACCCATTTAAAATCACCATTAGAATTTAATTTCAAGATAAAAGCATCTAATCCAGATCCAGCATTTACTGTTAGATTAGCAACTCCTACGCCTCCGTCAAAATCAACTGTATCCTTGAAACTTCCAACTATGTATAAATTATTATTTGCATCTAATTGTATTTCATATGGAATATCATTTCCAACTCCACCAATCGTTTGTGTCCAAAGTAAATCTCCTGAATCACTATATTTCTGAATAAATATATCTGCTTGTCCGTTAGAAGTTCTATTATCATTAATACTTCCAGCACTGAAATCCGAAGTACCATGAAAACTTCCAACTAAATATATATTATCGTCTGAATCTGCGACAATCGAACGTCCTAAATTATCTGCAAACGGAATATCTCCTTCAATATGATTAAAAAAACTAAATTCGAACTGGGCATTTATAAAAAACGATTGAAAGAGTAAACAAAGAGTAATTGAGTATTTCATTAGTTTTAAGATTAATTGTGAATGAATATATCCTTTAATTTAAACTAATTTTAAAGAAAAAAATAATATTCCAAGGTCAAATCTATAAACTGTTCTTTTTTCGTTTGATTATTTAAAAATTCTACATTCTAACTAAAATCAATTAAACCAACTTTTATTTTTGGCAAATTATTCAATCGGTTGAGTTAAATATCGTTTTGGACATTTGTATTTCTTATCATTTTTTTTAATGAATCATCATTTAAGACTTGTCAAGTTTCAAATTCAAGCTCGTAATTCTTTCAAGTTTTTCTTATTCACTTTACCAACCCCTTGGTTCAATTGTTCAAAAAATTGAAAAATTATCGTATTTAATTTTTCCGTTTCTACTAAAAAACCATCATGTCCATAAAAAGAATCAATCTCTACAAATCGAGCATTTGGAATATGTTTAGCTATTAACCGCTGTTCTGTAGGTGGAAATAAAAAATCCGAACTAATTCCAATAACCAAAGTATTCGCTTCTATTTGCTTCAAAGCTGCTTCTATACTTTCTCTATTTCTACCTAAATTATGCGCATCCATTGCTTGTGACAATCGATAATAAGAAAAAGCATTAAATCGTTTTCCTAATTTATCTCCTTGATAACGCTGATAAGAAGCTGCTCTAAAATCTTCCGTTTTTTGATTATCAATTTCCTTTTGTGTTTGTCCATAAGCAAAATAAGAACGATAAGATAATAATGCCATTGAACGAGCTGCTTTCATACCTCTCAATCCAGCTGAAGGCGTTGATAATTGCCATGTTGAATCATTCTCAATTGCCATTCTTTGAGATTCATTAAAGGCAATTCCCCAAGGTGAATGTTGAGCATTAGTCGCTAATAAAATTAAATTATTAAATAAATTTGGTTGAGAAACATTCCATTCCAAAGCTTGTTGTCCTCCTAAAGAACCACCAATCACAGTTTCTATTTTCTCAATGCCTAAATGCTTACGCAATAGTTCGTGGGCATTAACCATATCTCGGATTGTCACCACAGGAAACTTATGATATTGCTTACTTTTAATCGTTTGAAGCGGAGCAGGTGTTCCATAACAAGATCCCA
>CAZEOC010000041.1:0-15113 GCA_964513525.1 uncultured Saprospiraceae bacterium
TTTGAAGTTGGCTTTTTCATTTTTAACTTTTTTATCAATTATCAATTATCAATTAAACTAATCCTTCACGAATCAAATCGTGTAAATGAATCATGCCTAAATATTGATTGTTTTTCATGACAATTAATTGTGTAATACTGTTAGTTCGCATTGTTTCCAAAGCATTTACTGCCAATTCATTTGCTTCGATAGTTTTAGGCGATTTTGTCATAATATCTTTTGCTAATAAATGAGCGACTTCTTTTTTCTGTGTCAACATTCGACGTAAGTCGCCATCTGTAATCATTCCATGTAATTGATTTTTTTTATCTAAAACTGCTGTTGCACCAAGCCGTTTGGTAGTCATTTCTAAAATAACTTGACGTAATGAAGTATCTAATAATACGGTTGGAACTTCGTTTTTAGAAACCAAATCACTTACTCGAAGATACATCTGTTTCCCTAATGTTCCGCCAGGATGAAACTTCGCAAAATCTTTTGGTGTGAATCCTTTCAAAGCTAATAATGAAGTTGCGAGTGCATCGCCCATTACAATTTGAGCGGTTGTACTCGTTGTCGGTGCAAGATTGTTTGGGTCGGCTTCTTTTTCTATTGGTGTCAATAAAGTAAAATCTGCTTGTTGTGCCAAATAAGATTGCTCATTCGCCACCATTCCAACTATATGGTTTTTTAGATTTTTGATTAATGGAATTAGGACTTTTACTTCAGCCGTTTCTCCGCTTTTAGAAATACAAAGGACGACATCATTGGGTTGAATCATTCCCAAATCTCCATGAATAGCATCAGCAGCGTGCATGAAAATTGACGGTGTTCCAGTGGAATTTAAAGTCGCAACAATCTTTTGCCCAATAATCGCACTTTTACCAATCCCAGTTACGATTAATCGACCTTTGGATTCAAAAATATAAGTAACAGCATTAACAAAATCATCATTAATACTTGCTTTCAAATTTTGAATTGCATTAGCTTCTATTTCAATCGTTTTTAAAGCGGTTTCTTTTATCAATTTTTTATATTGTTTGATTGTTTTAATGTTTAATTATTCAAATGTTAATCATAAACATTGAAACAAGTCAAACAATAGAACACTTAAACGTTTTAAAGGATTTCAATTTTATTTCTGCCTAATTTAACGGTTCCTTCTTTTTCTAATTTTTTCAATAATCTTGAAATTGCCTCTCTTGAAGCATTTAAATCTGTAGCAATATCTTGATGAGTTGTATTAATGATTTTCGTATCTAAAGCATAAGATTTATCTTCTAAATAACGGATTAATCGCTCATCCATTTTCGTGAATGCAATGCTATCAATGGCATAAATTAATTCATTCATACGAGCATCATAACTATCCATGATGAAATTTTTCCAAGTTTGATATTTTGATAACCAACTATCAACTCTTTCGATTGGAATACCAATTATCATTGCATCGTCTTCAACCGTCGCTCGAATTTCACTCCGCTTTTTACGAATACAACAAGAGAAAGACATCGTACAAGATTGTCCGCCTCGAATAAAGTATAAGAAAATTTCATTTCCATTTTCATCTTCTCGATTGACTTTCAAAACACCTTTGACAACTAAGGGAACTAAGGGGATGAAATCTCCATAATCCATTAAAGCATCTCCAGTTTTTACACTCATTAATTTACCATGAGTTGCAATTTCATTTTTCAATTCGTCTTCCTCAAATTGAGGGAAAGCTTCATTAACAATCTTTAAAATTTCTTGATTAATATCTGTGGATAATCTATTCATTGTTTGTTTTTATAAATATCTTTCAAAGTTCAGTATAAAATCTTGAATATTAAATCATTTATCAATAAAATATCATACTAATTGAAGTTTATAAACTACAAACAATTTAGGTGAATTACTGTTTAATCAGCGAAAATTTCACATATTAAAAATAAAAAAGATGTTTGGTTTATTTAAGAAGGATCCAATGAAGAAATTGGATAAGGAATACAAAGCAATGATGGAAGAAGCTCGTGATATTCAACGTTCAGGAGATTTGAGAGCTTATGCAAAGAAATTAGAAGAAGCGGAAGTTATTGTTAAAAAAATGGAAGCTTTGAAAAAGTAGTTTATTGTCGTAACTTAGAAATTATAATCAACGAAAAAGGACAAGAATAATGTTATTAAATTTTCCATCTTATAATATTTATAGTGTAACACTTTTGATTTTAGTGTTGCAGGGTTATTTATTTTCTATTTTATTCTTCTATAGGTTTTATAAAAATAAGCAAGTAGCAGATTTATTTTTGGGTATATTATTATTTATCCAAGGACATCATTGTACTTCTTATATCATAGGATTTATGGGTTGGTATGATACTTATACGATTACAAAAATTAACTACTTTTTATTTGATTTTTCCTTGGCAATTGGTCCTCTAATCTATTTCTATATCAAGAGTTTGACCGTTCCATCTTTTAAGTTTAAGCTTCAAAGTATGCTGCATTTTACTCCAGTATTATTGTGGTTTTTTTATGGAATTGGTGTTTGGTTGTTTGATTCTTCAACTGAAGTTTATTCAAGTGTACAAAATGGACCTTGGGAAACAGAAATTAATTTCGAATATGTTTACCCCGTAATGAATAAATTAGGTAATCTTTCTATTGCGATTTATTTGTTGTTATCAATTAGGTTGTTTATTAACTACAGACAAAAAATAAAAGCATTTTTCTCAAATACGTATAAGGTTGAATTGAATTGGTTAGCCTTGTGTTTGGGGATTTATAGCGCTTTGTTTTTATTTCATTTAAGTATTAATATAATAAGTGAATTTGTTGAATTAACATGGACGGACTTTTGGTGGGGATTTTTTGCTAATGCAGTTACGATTTATGTGATTGGAATGAAAGGTTATTTTACGAATTTAAAAAGCTTACATGATTTTTCTACAAACGATTTTGAAGCTTTAACAGTTGAAAATACTATCATTCCAATTACTAAAATACCTGAGAAAGTCATAAAAGAAAAGGTCGAATTAAGTCAAGATGAAATTGAAGAATTAGCACTAATTGAAGCGACTAAGGTGAAATTATCTATTGTTATGGAAAGTGAGCAATTGTACTTAAATCCAGATTTAACGCTTTCTGAATTGGGACAATATTTTAAACTTTCCCCTAATTTAATGTCGAAAGTGATTAATGTTGGATTCAATAAGAACTTCAATGAATTTATTAATAATTATAGAGTAGAAGCCTGTAAAAATAAAATTACAGCAGGTGATACAGCTCAATTATCCTTATTAGGAATTGCATATGAATGTGGTTTCAATAGTAAGGCAACCTTTAATCGAACTTTTAAAAAATTAACTGGTTACACGCCTTCCCAATTTAATAAATTACAAAACGCTTAGCGAATAAAATTTATATTCTACATTATCATCAATTTGTCCAATAAATAACGAATTAAAAACAAATGAAGTCGTTTCTTTGTAGTAAGTACATGGACACAATCAAACAAGTATTCTAACTTGTTATTTACACTCGTTTAATTATGTCCAAGTACTTAGTAAGAAATGATTTAATCATACGAAATTAAAACGAGCAACTTCATTATGAGAATTGGAATTGTCTGTTATCCTACTTACGGTGGAAGCGGCGTTATAGCAACAGAACTTGGAAAAGGATTGGCAAAACGTGGACATAAAGTTCATTTTATTACTTATCGTCAACCTGCACGATTACAAAGTTTTCAGGAAAATTTATTTTACCATGAGGTAAATGCAGCAGATTATCCATTATTCGAATATCCGCCTTATGATACGGCATTAGCGAGTAAATTGGTGGATGTTGTGAAATATGAAAATTTAGATTTATTACATGTACATTATGCGATTCCGCATGCAACGGTTGCTTACATGGCAAAGAAAATTTTATTAACAGAAGGGATTTATATTCCTGTTGTAACGACTTTGCACGGAACCGATATTACATTAGTTGGTCAAAATGCGGCATTCAAACCAGTTGTACGATTTGGGATTGAAAAATCAGATGGTGTAACGGCTGTTTCTCATTATTTGAAAGCCGAGACTGAAACCATGTTTGATGTGAAGAACAATATTCAAGTGATTCATAATTTTATTGATTTTGAAAGATTCAAACCAGCTGATAAGAATCATTTTAAACAAGCAATTGCACCAAATGGTGAAAAAATATTAGTACATGTTTCTAACTTTAGAAAAGTGAAAAGGGTAGGAGATGTAGTTCGTATTTTTGAAAAGGTTTATCAAAAAATGCCTTGTAAATTGCTCTTAATTGGTGATGGTCCAGATAGAACAAATGCGGAACGATTGTGTCGAGAGATTGGTTTGTGTCATGAAGTTAGATTTTTAGGAAAGCAAGACGCAGTCGAAGAACTTTTGGCAATTGCAGATTTATTCTTGATGCCATCAGGAAGTGAAAGTTTTGGATTAGCAGCTCTGGAAGCAATGGCTTGTGGTGTTCCCGTGATTTCTTCAAATGTTGGCGGTTTACCTGAAGTAAATATTCATGGTGAAACAGGTTTTCTAAGTGATTTGGGAGATGTGGATTCAATGGCTAAATACGCAATTGAAATCTTAGAAGATGAAACAAAACATAATAAATTTAAAGCGAGTGCTTTAGCAAAAGCGAAAGAGTTTGATATTGATAATATTATTCATTTTTATGAAGATTATTATACAGAAGTGATAGAAACAAGTGTCTACAAAAAAACGGATGCTGTTTCTTAATATTTGAGAATATTGATTTAATCCAAAAAAAAACAGTCAGATTTTTAAAATCTGACTGTTTTTGAGTTTTGTTTTACTGGGTTTCGACCTAATAGGAAATTTATTTTTTTAAATAAATCACCTAATAGGTCGAAAGGTACTTATTTTCAAATGTTTAAACTAATCGAAAAAACCGCCAATCATCGTAGAAAATTTTAATTTGACGAAATATGATTTGAAACCTATTAGGTGAAAATTAATAAAAGTAATTTTTTCCTATTAGGTTGGTTTTTAAAAATATTAAAGACTGACTTTATAGCCTATTTAATCAATAAATAACAATTTCTTGAATCGCAGTATTTCCTTTATTATCAAAAGCTTTGAAAATATACATCCCATTATTTAGACGAGAAATATTAACGGTATCATTCTCCGTTTTTCCTTTTTGTTGTATTTGACCTGTTAGATTAATTATTTCATAATTAATACTTGTTTCCCACAAATTTTCATCAAAATCTAAATAGATTCTATCTGTTGTAGGATTCGGAGAAATCTTAAGATTAGTCTTGTTTGGAACAGTTGAAGCAGTCGAATTCGTACAATTAAAATTGATATTCTGTAAAGCTGTTGTTATTGTTTCAAATCTATCTTTAGTGAATGATTTGATAGCAGGAACTTGTTCATTATTATGAAAATAATAACCGTAATCCGTTGCATTATCAAAATCAGTATTTGAAAATTCTTTTCGCCAATCTAAATAAATTGCTGCTTGAATCTGGGTTTTCCAATTATCAACTTTTGTATTAATAACACTTGTATCTATTATTGTTGAAGTGAGGTTACACATCGTAGAATAGTACAGGTTTTGCAAACTTGCATCTGTTTGAATATTGTCTGCGACACAACCATTAGAAATATCAGTAGGTAAAATAGGGTAGGAAAAAGGGTTTTGAAACTGCGTATTCCAAAGTCCAAAAGAAGCATTAAAATCCCATGGAATAACTTGCCAAATATTCACGCTTTCATCATAATAATACAATTGATTTCCAACGAAACCGATATAAGAATCAAAATTTAATAAATAGACATTCATCGCTTGATACTTTGTGAAGTCTGTAATATTCAGATAATCATCAACGGTTGAAACATAGTTAGTCGTTGTATTATTCGCCTTATCCAACATATTTATAAATCTAAACCAAGCAGTATTATCATCGCCATTATCAACTATATAAATATAATCACCCAAATTAGAATTATAATAATAAGCTTTGTTATCCCCTTCGTAACAAAGATTTCCAAAATCTGTAGATTCAATAGCATCACCGCTTCGATTACCAAAAACATGATGAAACATTTCATCTTTTCCTTCTACAATTGTATAAACGCCCCAATAATTATTATCCATATAAACCTTGGCGTAAGCCGTTCGTAGCGTATATAAACCTAATTCGCCAGATAAATCATACGTCATTTTTTCTCGCATCATAGATGGGTCTTGGAAACTATTATTGAGTGTGAATTCACGAATACCATCGAATTCTTGTCCGTTTATATATTCATTTGTTTTGATTTTGAAAGGTAATTTATTGTTACCATGACTCGCAGAAATATTTCCTTTTTGCTTCAATCCAATATTTGTCGTCGTGATTCCATCAACTATCATATCAACGCTTTGATAAGTTTCTCCATTGATGAAAATCATCGTATCTACATTATTAAAATGAATTTCGTGTAAGAAATTATCATTAAAAAGCGTCAAACCTTGTGCAGAAATGGAAATTGAAAAAGAGAGGATAAAGCTTGATACAATAAAATATCTCATATTTGATGGTTCAAATTATTTAAAAAGAATCTTGCGTAACTGATAAATGATTTTGTAAAGGTCGATTCATCATCGTATTAGAAACGGCTAACCATTCGACATAACGCTCGAGAATTTCAAAATCTATTTGTTTAATTTTTTGCTCTTTTTTAAGAATGATTTCCTTCAAATCTAAAATGTCAGAAGGTTTTGATTCATCTAATTCTAATAGTCGATTTAAAACAAAAACTGCTTGACTATTATCTAATTGTTTTTGTAAAAATTGCTTTTGAGACTGGAGTTGACGAACTGACTCAACTAATTGTCTTTGTTCATAAACCAATTTTTCTTGGAGAATTAAATAATCATTATTTTCTTCTAATCTTTCTAAATCCAACTCATTCAAATCAATTTTTTTATCTCCTTTTAATGGAATTTTTATTCCAACACCAATAGAGACAAATTCTCTAAAATCATCGCCATTTCCACCAGCTTTTACTTGAGCATAATTAATTGGATTATGAATTTCACTCAATTCTATTTCCGTTTCTTTATCTAAAATATCTATCTTATTTTTTCTGCGTTCTAATGCCAAACTATTCAAACTATCTAAGGATTGAACCGTCATTTTATTAATCATTTTATCAATAGAAATGATACTGTATTTATCGAAATCAAAACTATTATTTCCATTCGATAAATACTTGAAAGTATTGATTAATATAGCTTTCTCAGCTTTTAGCTGAACTATTCTTGATTTATTTTCTAATATATCTTCTTCTGCTTTCACTAAGTCAGTTACATCAAAATCTAAATTATTAATACTTTGCTGAACAACAGTTAATTTATCTTGATAGATAATTGCTAAAGCTTCTTTATCTATAATTTCTTGGTCCAATTTTAACCATTCTACCAACCATTCATAACGACTAAAAAGTGCTTTTTTTAATAATAATTCTTGTTCTGTTTTTGTCAATTCCAAAACTGCATTATTATAGCTTTGTTGTGCTTTTCTTTGACGTATTGTATTCGGTTGAATTCTAACGGTATATTCTTGTTGTTTCCACAAAAAATCGTTCGTTTCTGTTCTGATTTCTAATTCTTCTAACCAAGGCAATTCCATATCTTGATTGATTTGAAATGCTAATTTTTCATTCGCTAATTGAATCGTTTTTTGTTGTGTAGCCGTAGCCAAAAAAGAAGTCGTAGACAACGAATTTTGAGCAAAAAAGTTGGTTTGGTTAAATATGATGAAGGAGAATAACAGTATATATTTATGATGATTCATTATTGTTGTTTTAAAATCAAAATATAGAGGTGATTTGTAAAAGGCAAAATTGGAGATGTTCAAGTTTTAATTTAATGAATTACTAAAACTGCGCTCAAAAGGAGCATTCGGATAAGTTAAGATTTATTGAAATCTATATCATCCGAGTATCTATCACATCAAATTAATCTTTAATTCGATTCAAACAAAAGGTCAAAGAAACCATTGTTTGTCTCGATAGGCTTGTCCAATTTTAGTAATACTTTTTCCTTTTGTAAAAACTTATTATTAGATGGAATTTGTATTAATATTTCTCGACCATAAGTTTTAATATCTTGATATTTTCTTAATCTGGCAGGAATTTCTATGATTCTTGAACCCAATCCAACAACCTTTCCTTTAATGTTATAATCAACAATTAAACTGGAAGAAACCGTTATTGTATCGCCGACACCAACATGAATTACTAAATTTTCATGAACATAACCTTTTACTAAAGTTGGATTTTCTTCATAGAAAGTAACAAGTGTTTTGAATGCAGAAATATTTTCTGCTTCCTTACAATGTATGTTTCCAATTAAGCCATCAGAAGGTGCAAAAATATTCAGTTTTCTACCTTTTTCTTCATAGAAACTTTGTTCCGTTTGGAGTTTTTTTAATTTTGCATTGTAAGGATTATTCCTTTTAAGACTTGCTTTCAACCTTGTTATTTCAGCATTTAGTGGTAACAAAGCCATCTTCAATTCTTCATTCAAAGCATTAATCTTATTCTGAGTAACTGTAGATATATTTTGATTTTCACTTTTGTTAATCGAATTCAAATCCTTAATTAAAGTTCGATTTTGCTCTAACTTTGCATCAATTTGAACAACTTTAGCATTAATCTCACTTTTCTTAATTGCTTTTTTGGCTTCTAATTTATCAATCGCCGCTAAAATATCCGTTTTCCAAGTCAACTGTTTTAATTCGGTTTCTTCTTGTTCATAAAGAATTTCGTCCAACTTGAGCGGAATCTTATTATGAGCGACTTCTATCAAAGGTGTGTTTTTAGTAACACTTTCTCCTGTTGTAACCAATATTTTATTCACCTGAACGGGATGTTCCAAATTGATTTCAGTTTCCTTTGTTTCTGCAAAACCATAGAATAACAATACTTCTTCATTGTATTGACCATTAATATTCCATAATGCAATTATCGCAATTATCGCTGCGACATATAATATATTGATGTGTTTTAATATTTTCATATTAATAAATTGCCCTTTTTATTGATGAATAAGTGCTTAGACAAAATGATTTAGATTGAAAAGATAGTTAGATAACGAATATTAAGTTTAAATCATTAAATCCATATCTTCAAAACTTAATTCTATACCTTTTACTTTTGGTAATTCTTGTAATGCACTCACCAAAGCGGTACTATTTTCAAGACTTTTTATTCTAATATGATATTCATATTCCGTTCTACCTTCTTTTTTACCATTAGTAATTATCGTATAGTTTTTTAATAAGAAACTATCACAAAACTGCTTAAAAACGGGTTCAATTAATTCTATTGTTTCTCCTTTAGGCAATTGAAAAGTTAGTTTTCCGATTAAATTATTAGCTTGACTAAAAGAGGTGAATCGCAACATAAATGCAACTGCACAAAAACTAATTGTACCAATAAATGCAATCGTGAATCCTGCAATTCCACAAGCGATTCCAGTAGCAATTGAAGCAAACATAAAAACTATGTTCCTTGGATTTTTTAAAGTCGTTCTGAATCGAATAATTGCTAAAGCACCTAACATTCCAAGTCCTCTTGCTAAACTATCGCCAATTGCTTGCATAACCATTGCCGCAACAATGGCAATTAATACTAAAGCTTGAATATAATTACTCGGTGTAGCGACATTACGAGAAGTTTTGTCGTACGTAAATGCTATCAAAGATGAAAGTACAAAAGAGCATATTACGGTTAATAATATAGTGACGAAAGTAGGATTTTCGGTATTGTACTGAATAGTAGAAAAATCAAACATTTAATCTGTTTTTATAAAAAATAAGTAATTAATAGAACAATCTTTCCTAATTAGGAATGAAAAAAATACTGATGTTTTGAATCAAAAAATCCTATTTAATTACGATGGAAAAAACTTAGACGTAAGATATAAAGAAAACCTTTACTTTGGGTTAGCATTAATTAATATTTACTTAACACAAACCTAAAGTGAGTTGAAAAATTCAAAAGTGTGATATCATTCATTTGTCAGGATAAATATTCATACTATTAATAATGCTGAATCGGTGATGTTGGCACGGTTTTAACCATTTACAATAGTTAGCAACTAATGCTTAATTATATATGAATTGAGTATTAACCAAAACGAATTTCAAAAAGCCACTATCATGATGAATGCTATACCATTAATTGATAATCAGAATTCTACAAATAGTAAGCAATTACAAGCAACAAATCGATATAAATTTCTATTTGAGAATACGCCTACGCCTATTCACGAAACGAATGTATCGAATGTAATTCCTTTAATAAAGGGTTTGAAAGAAAATGGTGTAACTGATATTGAGAGTTATTTAGCATTTCATCCAGAAATATTAAATGACTTATTTCATAATTCTGAAATATTTGATGTCAACGAAGCAATGGTGAAATTGACTGAAGCTGATAGTAAAGCCTTTTACTCAGAAAACTTCAAGCAAGTTCTTGGAGAACCTTGTTTCCAGTTTTTCAAAGCTGTTATAATAGCCTTATTTAATGGTAAGAATCGACTTGAAGGAGAAACACAATTAACAACATTTAAAGGAAATAAAATTTGGGTCGAAGCGACAGCAATGTTCTTATCTGCTGGTGAAGAGGAAATTATTAACTACACTTTTAAGGATATTACAGAGGAAAAGCAGAAAGATGAAGCGATTAAACTGGTTAATAACAGATTAGTACGTGGAAATGGTCAAGAACATTTAGATAATTTAGTGTTAGCATTATCAGAAGCTTTTGATTTATCTTATGTTTTTATAGGTAAAGCTTGTGCAGAAGATGATATAGTCAAAACATTAGCGTTTTCAGTAAATCAAAAAATTGAAGAAAATACAAGTTTCCCATTTCTTCAATCTCCATGTGAATTAATATACAAGACAAAAGAAATGGTTATTCACCATAATCATTTAGATAAAATATATCCACATCACGAAGTCGTTCAAGCAACTAAAGGGAAAAGTTATTTAGGTTTCCCTTTATTATCAAAAACAGGAGATGTGATTGGTCATCTTTCTTTTATTAATGATAAACCAATTAATAATATGGCTGCATTACAAGATGTAATGGGACTTTATGCAGCTTGGGCAAGTACAGAAGTGATGCACTTAAATGCGCAAAAACATTTAGAAACAAAGACAAAAACGATTCAAAATCAATTAGAAGAATTGAATGAAAAGAATCAAGAATTAGAATTATATATAGAAAGCAATTCCCAATTAGAGAATTTTGCTTATATCGCTTCTCATGATTTGAAAGCTCCAATCCGTACCATTGTTAGTTTTTCTCAACTATTAGAAAGAAGATTAGGAAAACAAATTGACGAAGAAAGCAAAGAATATTTAGACTTCATTATCAATTCAAGTCGAAATATGAGAGATTTGATTGATGATTTGTTGGATTATTCTAAGGTAAATAGCCAAGAGAATGATGTCGATGATGTCGATATTGATGGTTTAGTAGCTGCAATTACGAATGAAATTCAAGTAAGTATTCAAGAAAATGATGCAACTATTATTTGGAATGATTTACCAACTATTGATGCGGATTTAATCAAATTGAAGCAATTGTTTCAGAATTTAATTACAAATGCAATTAAGTTCCAACAACCTAATGTTAAACCGATTGTAGAAATAAAAAGTATAGAAACCGCTACACATTGGCAATTTTCAATAGCAGATAACGGAATTGGTATTAAAGAAGAATATTTTGATGTTATTTTCAAATTATTCCAAAAGTTACATACCTACGAATCTTTTGAAGGAACTGGTTTAGGTTTAGCTATTTGTAGAAAAATTGTAGCACAACATGAAGGAGAAATTTGGGTAGAATCAGAATTTGGACAAGGAACAACTTTCCATTTTACTTTGAAAAAGTAATATTTTCATTAAGAGAATGAATTAAAAAAACGACTGATAATTTTATATTATCAGTCGTTTTTTTTCTAAAACTCATCTAAAACAACTCGACCTCGATTTGGATAATCCGTAATTAATCCATCAATTCCAAGTTCGATTAATCGCTTCATTTCCGTTTCGTCATTGATTGTCCAAGGAATAATTTTGATGTTTCTTTTGTGGCACTTTTCTACTAATTTTTCATTGACTAATTCATAATAACAACTATAAATATCAGGCGTAAAACCTAATTCGGATAAATTTGCCTCAAAATTGGTTTGATTTTCATCAATCAATAAAGCAGTTGTAACAGTTGAATCTAATTTATGCAGAACTTGTAAAGTGCGAACATCAAAAGATTGAATTGTAGTTATTTCTAAAATATCTAATCGCTTTAATTCTTTATAAAGCAAATCAACAAAAACGTCTGGAGTCGGATGATAGATATTATCGCCTTTTGGAGTTGTTTTAGTTTCAATATTGTAAGCAACTTGTGGTGAATTATTAATTTTAAAATGAGTTTTTACAGCAGTAGTTACCATTGCTAACGTCGGTTTAAAAACGTTAATTTTGACTTGTTCTGGAAAACGAATATTTCCAATATGCCCACAATCATAAGTTCTAATCGTATCATAAGACATTTGGTAAAGAGATAATTTTTTCTCTTCTATTTCTGAAATTGAAGAACCATTCGGCTTCGTACAAATAGAATGAGAAAACCAAGGTTCGTGCGATAATACAATCTGCGAATCTGCCGAAATAACGACATCTAATTCCAATGTATTGACATCATATTTCAATGCTTCTAAAAAGGCAGGAATTGTATTCTCAGGTTTTAGACCTCTTGCGCCTCGATGACCTTGCAAATCAAATTTATTTAAATCCATTTGTTTTGATGATTCTTTGTGATTGGAATTTGTACAAGCAAATAAAAGTAAAACGCCAATAAGTGATAAACTATATTTCATAGATTAAATATTTTTTAGATAAAGCTGTGAATTTCAATAATTTACAAGGAAAAAAGCAATAAATTATCTTAAGGAATTGTTAATTAGTCAAAACAAACACATATGAAAAATTTACTTTTATCCGTACTCACTTTTGCTATTTTCTATTCCTGTTCTTCTACTTTAGAAGTCATTGTTGATGGGAAAATTCAGCAACTACCAAAACCACCAAATACAGTTCAAGTAGCGAATAATTTATTCATGGATGCAACCGAAATTTCTAATATTGATTATCGAGAATATTTGTATTGGATTGGAAAAGTTTATGGAGAAACGGCACAATTTGAAGCTTTACCAGATACGACGACTTGGTACCTTGAAAAAGATAAAGTTAAATACGGCGAACCTTATGTTCAAACCTATTTTCGTCATCCTGCTTATAATGATTATCCAGTTTTAGGTTTGTCATACGAGCAAGTTGTTCAATATTCAAAATGGCGAAGTGATAGAGTTTTTGAACAATTATTGATTCTAAAAGATGAAGATTTAGGAGCAAAAATATCTTATCAAAACTACTTGACAATTGACCGTTATTTTAATAATGAAATTGCAGATGTAAAACCTGATTTTACAATGGCTTATCCGAATTATCGTTTACCAACAAAGGCAGAATGGGAAATGGCTGCAAAAGGATTGACGAATGATGATTATGGTGTGAACATTAATGAAAAACCAATTAAAAAAGCTAAAAATAAAGGCTTGAGATTATTCAATATCAATTATGAATCACCAGTTGATTATTCTGTAACTGCACCAACAAGAAGTTATTTACCAAACGATTTTAAACTCTACAATATGATTGGAAATGTCAGCGAAATGATTGCTGAAAAAGGAATTTCAAAAGGTGGAAGTTATATTCATAAAATAAACGAAGTCAAAATATCAAACGATATTATTTATGAAGAACCGACTCGCTGGTTAGGATTTAGAAACATTTGTGAATATAAATATTGGAAAAAATAAAAATTTAATAGAAGTTATCGGACACCTTCAAGGTGTCCGATAACTAAACCAATTTAAACCATATCTTCCGGACGAACCCAAGCATCAAATTCATCAGCTGTCAAATAACCTAATTCGATTGCTGCTTCTTTCAAAGTCGTTTCCTCTTTATAAGCTTTCTTAGCGATAGTTGCTGCCTTATCGTAACCAATATGTGTATTCAATGCCGTAACCAACATCAATGAATTATTCAATTGTTGCTTAATTCTTTTGTAGTTTGGCTCAATTCCAGCCGCACAATTTGTATTGAAACTTTGACAAGCATCACCAATTAATTGAGCTGACCACAAGAAATTAAAAATCATCATTGGTTTGAAAACATTCAATTCAAAATGTCCAGTCATTCCACCAACATTAATCGCAACATCATTTCCTACTACCTGTGCCATTGCCATCGTCATTGCTTCTGATTGTGTCGGATTCACTTTTCCAGGCATAATTGAAGAACCAGGTTCATTCGCAGGAATGATTAATTCGCCAATTCCAGAACGAGGACCAGAAGCCAACATACGAATATCATTACCGATTTTCATTAAAGAAACGGCAACTGTTTTTAATGCTCCGTGCGCTTCAACGATAGCATCATGCGCTGCTAAAGCTTCAAATTTATTCTCAGCCGTAATGAAAGGTAAACCAGTAAATTCAGCGATTTTTTTCGCAACTAATTCAGAATAACCTTCTGGCGTGTTCAAACCAGTTCCTACTGCTGTTCCACCTAAAGCTAATTCAGATAAATGTGCAAAACTATTTTTGATTGCCTTAATTCCGTGATTCAATTGAGAAACATAACCAGACAATTCTTGCCCAACAGTAACTGGCGTTGCGTCCATAAAGTGAGTACGACCAATTTTCACAACGTCTTTGAATTCTACAGATTTCGCTTGTAAAGTATCTCTCAAAGCTTCAATTCCAGGAATTGTCACTTCTACCAAAATTTTGTAAGCCGCAATATGCATCGCAGTCGGGAAAGTATCATTTGAAGATTGTGATTTGTTTACGTCATCATTTGGGTGCAAAAATTTCTTTTCATCACTCAATTTTCCACCATTCAAAACGTGTCCTCTATTAGCAACAACTTCGTTCACATTCATATTAGACTGTGTTCCTGAACCTGTTTGCCAAACTACTAATGGAAATTCATCATCTAATTTTCCAGCTAAAATCTCATCACAAAC
>CAZEOC010000042.1:0-12992 GCA_964513525.1 uncultured Saprospiraceae bacterium
CGATAGCAGCATCATATTTTCCATTGATTTTCTGAGCATAACCTAAGTAATAACCAGCATTTGGATATTTACTATTTTTATCTTCCTTCATCAATTTCTTATACCAACTTGCTGCTTTTTTCCAGTTACGTAACTGTGCATAAAGCATTGCGATATTATGAACAACATCTATATTATCTTGAATATTATCTTCTCCATCTTCGTAGGCTTCTAAATACCATTCCAAAGCGGTGTAATATTCTTTCTTTGCTAATTCTTTTTCAGCTGATTTTAACTTATCGATTGTCATTGGTTGTGCAGCTAATTGCTGAAACCCAAAGGCAGCGATAAAAAGAAAAAGTATATGTAGTTTTTTCATTATTTTAATAATTTAAGACGTTAGATATTAAATTGTAGTAGTTAGATTTTTTCTAATTCCTATAATAATTTCTAACTATTAGAATCGAGGATTAAAGATAACTGGAGGAATAATTGGTGTTTTAGGTACACGAATAATGTATCCAGCTCCAATTTCAAATCCACCTTGGTTTTGGCTATAAGTATTTAATGATGAAATATTAACATCATAAGCAACACCGACAACAAAGTTTTTAAACTCTAAACCAACTAATGCCATTAAAGCATCTTGGTGACGGTAACCCAATCCCATATTTAATAACATATCTTTGTTAGCACCCAATTTATATCCAGCGATTGCTTGAGCAATTATTTCGCTTGCACCAGCTTGTTGTGTATAAAATACTTGTGGTGTAATTTGCCAGTTTGTACCCATAGCAGCTGTTGCACTTGCATGCCCAACAAAACGACGAGGTACTACAGCAGTTGATGTTCCATTGTTACTTTCAGTAGGTTCGAATAAGTGAAATGCACTCGCACCAACATTCCAAGATAAAGTAGCAGATGGCTTTGAACGAAAATCAATTCCCGCAGCATAATCCATAAAACTAACATCATCTTGCAAAACCTCTGTCAATGTATTCCATTGTCCACCAAGAGAACCAATTACATACTGATCTGCAAATTTTAATTTAGTTTGGTCAACTCGACGTTGGCTATTAGTTGCTTGAAAACCAAATGTTAAAACATTCTTACGCATTTGATCTAAAGCCAAATGGTATGCTAAAGCGCCACCAATACTTGTTTGATTGTAACTGTAAGACCCAGATTGATCATTCAAGAAATAAGCACCTACACCAATCCAATCTTTTTTACCTACACCACGAAAAACTGGTGCATCAACATAAAAAGACGGCGTACGATATTGGTTTTCTAAAACGCTTCCCCATTGATCTCTATAAATACCACCAATTCGAGCTGTTCCTTTGAATGAACCAGCTTTAGCAGGGTTTAGAGTTAGAGGAGATAAATTGTATTGCGAATAATGAAAATCTTGAGCATTTACGCCAAGTATCGCAAATAGAAAGAATAGTAATAAAAGTAAATTTTTCAGCTTCATTCTCAACTATTGTGAAGTTAATGAATAATTTTAATGGTAATTATAACCATTAAAAAGTTTTTAGAAATATAGGATTTTTCCGCAAGTTATACTTTTGAAAGCATAAAATACAGTTTTTTTAATCAAATTTTGGTACACCTTTGTACCATACATTATTGTATGAAAATTACCAATTGAAGTTAGTTATTTTTAAAAAGGTGAAGTTTAGTAATATTAAAATTACACAAAATAAAACTGCAAGATAAAAAAAATGTAGGTTTTAACGCCTTTCCACTTGATGAATTTCAATATTTTTTTGAATGTTTTTATGAAAAATAACGAAATAAAAACATTTTAAAGTAATCCTCCATCATTAACCAGTTTATATTTCTTCTACACTAATTAATTTTTTTTAACATCTAATTTTTCTGCTAAAGTCAAGGATATACCTCAATACAAAAGATAATATAGATTGTATTTTTCATAATTCAATGGTTTAGTAAAGGTATCAAAACAAACTTGATTCATTTTTTTCCTCATGTTTACACTAAAATCAGATAAGCCATTTTAGCTCATTTCATTATTATATTTTTACCACCATACAATTACACTATATTATTTCAATAAGATTCATTTCAATAACTTTTTATTCCGTTTTATTAAAACACATAGTAACCTGCCTTGATAGATGATATAGTGATAAAAATTGATAGGGAACTATTTTTTTAATTTATAAAACCATAATAAAATGAAAAGTCAAATTATTTTACAAGTATCACTATTATTATTTACTTCTCTTACCATTTTTGCAAATACTTCACCTGAAACAGCACCAGATTCTTATCTGAGAGATGCTATTATTCAAAAAATAAACAGTAATGAAAAAGTGACAATTGATTTATATGTTATGAGTCAATGTCCTTATGGGGTAAAAGCTGAAAAAGCGCTTATTCCAATAATTAAAGAAATGGGTCAAAATACCACATTCAATGTTTTCTTTATTGCCAATCAAAAATCAAATAATGAATTTTCTGCACTTCATGGAGAATCCGAAGTTTTAGAAAACAGAAGGCAATTAATTATTAAAAGACATTTCAATGCTAATTTCTTAGATTATTTATCTGCAAGGTCAAAAGATTATTTCAAAGAAGATTGGACTATTGCAGCTAAATCAGCAAAGATTGATATTACTAAAGTAGAAGCGTTAATGAGTTCTGAAACTGAATTAACCGTATTCAAAAAAAATATTGCTTATGGTAATATTAAAAGAATATATGGTTCTCCTACTCTTTTTATAAATGGACAAAAATACAGAGGTTCTTATGCCCCTAAGAAAGTAACAAAAATAAAAAAAGTAAATTCAAGTGGTACTTGTGTAGATGGTTTAAATGCAGGAGGAGCTTGTACAAATGATTCTGATTGTTCTGATAAAGCTTGTGATGGCGGACCAAATGCAGGAGCAGGCTGTACAGCAGATTTGAATTGTGGTCAATGCCAAAATGGTAGCGAAGCTGGTTCTGATTGTTCTGGTGATAGCGATTGTGATGATGCTTGTGTTGGAGGAGATACACCAGGCGCTACTTGTGCCAATGACACTGAATGTGATAATAAGTGTTCAGGAGGAGCTGATGATGGTACTACCGGATGTACCGCAGATATAGATTGTGACAATGCTTGTGATGGCGGACCTGATAATGGTAATTCATGTGTTAATGATATCGATTGTGCTAAAGAATGTTCTGGCGGACCAGATGCAGGAAACGCTTGTACTGGTGATATCGATTGTGCTCACGGATGTCAAGGAGGAGCTGATGAAGGTAATTCATGTGTTAATGATATCGATTGTTCTCACGCTTGTGTAGGAGGATCTGATGATAGTGCTCCTTGTACAACAGATATAGATTGTTCTCATGCTTGTGTTGGTGGCGCAGATGCTGGAAATCCTTGTACTGGCGACATAGATTGTTCTCATGCTTGTGTTGGTGGTGCGGATGCTGGAAGTGCCTGTACATCTGATATAAATTGTTCTCATGCTTGTGTTGGTGGTGCGGATGCTGGAAATCCTTGTACAAATGATTTAAATTGTGATGGTGGAACATGTACTGATATGGGTGCTTGTACTGATATGGGCGCTTGTTCTGATATGGGCGCTTGTTCAAATTTAGGAAGTTGTGATAATAGCCCTACTTGTGATGGTGGTAATTGTGGTGATATTGGAACTTGTGATGTTGGAACTTGTGGTGATGTTGGAACTTGTAATGGAGGTACATGTAAAGCAGGAACTTGTGATGTTCCATTACCTGTAGAATTAGTAAAATTCAAAGCTATATTAACAGCTGAAAATAATATTAGTCTAAGTTGGAAAACATTAACTGAAGTAGATAATAGTGGTTTTGAAGTTCAATTCAGTAGAAATGGACAAGATTGGGAAACAATAGATTTCATTGATGGTTATGGTACAACATCAGAGCCACAAAACTACAATTGGTTACATGAAAATCCAGAAGTTGGTATTAACTACTATCGTTTAAAACAAGTTGATTTTAATGATAAATTTAGCATTAGTAAAACAGAAGCTGTAGAAGTTAAATCTGAATTAGGCTTGAGTGTTCAAGCATTTCCAAATCCAACAAGTGGTGTATCTACTTTGTACATACCTAGTAATGAAGAAGGAAAAGTTATTATTTATATCATCAATTTAGAAGGAAAACCTGTGAAAATTCTACGTCAGCATATAGAAATTGGAGAAAATATGTTTTTCTTAGATTTAAATGATTTAGCAGTAGGTCTTTATCATGTTGCTGTGGAATATGACGGAAAATTAAAAACTAAAACTGAAATAATGGTAACTGAATAAATTATATTCAAATGCTTAAAAGAGAGGAGACATTATAAAAATGTCTCCTCTCTTTTATTAAAACATATTAATTATAAATCTGAATTAGTAAAAATTAGTCCATTGCCCAAATCCAATTGCCTTCATTATTAAAATATCCCATTTTATCCCCATTTTCTACTCTAAATATTCCATTTCCCCAATAACTAATATATTCATAATCAGGTGCAACAATTACTTTTCCAGTCAAATCCATAATGCCACTAAATTGATTAATTTTCACTTCTGCATAACCATTTTCAAAAGTAGAAATTGCATCATATTTTGGTGGGACAACTTCTATTCCTTGATGTGTAATTAATCCCCAACGTCCTTTTTGTTTTACAATAGCAACTCCATGTTGATATGGTTTTGCATCTTGAAAACCACTTTTAACCATTTTATTATGTTCGGTAATAAATGAAAAATTATAATTTTCATTTCGATAAATTGCTTTCCCTTCAGAAAAACCTAAAAGTCTATTAATACTTGGTTTAATTGTAAATTCTCCTTCTGAATTGGCTAAACCAGAAGTTTTATAATTTGTATAAACGACTGCAAAACCATTTTTATAAGAATGAACATCAGAATAAACTGGTTCTAAAATAAAATCGCCCAAAGTATCAATAAATCCCCATTTACCATCTAATTGTACCGCCGACAAATTCTCCGAAAAGGCTGCTACCCGATTGAATTTATTCTTAATAATTTGTTCTCCTTTTGTATTAATAAATCCATAACCATCATCTGTCCGAACTGCTGCGAAACCATTTGAAAAAGGCAAAATCTTTTGATATTTCTTTTTTGTCAATTTCTCTCCTGCTTGATTAATTACCGCATAATAACGATTATTATTTCCCATCTGAACGATTGCCAAACCATTATTATCAAAATCAAATAGCTTTAAGTATTTTGAAGGTTCATGTATAAATTCTCCTTTTAAATCAATCAATCCCCAATATTTTCCAACCTTCACATTTGCAATGCCGTTTTTATAATCCTTAGCATCGTCAAACAAGGTTTTAATAATTATATTTCCTTGATTGTCAATATATTGATAATCATATTTTAATTTTGCAGCAGCTAAACCTTCTTTAAAATTACCAACAGAACGGTAAATATTTTTAATAATAACTTGTCCATTTTTATCCAAAAAACCCCATCTTCTATCTTTTTTAAATGCTGCTAAACCTTCATTAAACATTTGAACAGCTTGAAATTGACATCGAATAATTTCGTTTCCATTTTTATCACAAAATCCCCAAAGATTGCCTCTTTTTACAGCAATTCTATCTTCACTTACTGCTCCTACTTCTTGATAAATTGCAGGTACAATCATTTTCCCAGAACTATCAATCAATCCAATTCTTTCTTTTTGAATAATGACTCGAACCATTTGGTCTTCACAATTTTCTAAAAATTGAACATCATTATATTTAAAATTCAAAATCGTCTTTCCAGTAGAATCTATCAATCCCCACTTTTTCTTTTGTTTTGCAATCGCAACTGTATTCAAATAATCTCGAGTATAATCAAACTGTGGTTGAATCACGATTCTACCCAAAGTATCCATAAATCCCCAAACACAATTTTTGCAAATCATTTTACCTTTATCTCGAAATTCCATATCATAACGAGTCACAGAAACCATTTCAAAAATAGTTTCCATATCTAATAAATAGTCATTTAGAACTCCTAAGCCTTCATCTGTATCTTTAAGCGTAGCCGTCAATATTCCTTTTCCACTAAATCGAGCTTTTCCATCTTCAAACTCACCTAAAAAAGCTAAATTCTTATGTAAGATTTTTCCATTTTTTGCCATTAAACCTTGTCGCTGATTATTAAAAACCACACGAGCAACTGGTAAATTTTTCTCTTTAAAATCTGACAATCGAATATCCCACATATTCAATTCCGTCACTTGTAAGCCTCGTTCATTATTCACAATTCCATAAGCTTGTTTTATCCGAAACTCAGTTCTTTCAATCTGAAAAGGAGCGACGACTTCCATTCCTACAACCGTAAAACCCAAACCTCTTTCAACTTTTATCATATCATAAGTAGGCTTGATTTTAATTGCTCCAGTTGTTATATCTCGAAGTCCCCAACGGTCTTCCATCGGGTCATGAAACCATTCATAATTCATTAATTGTTGCTGTTGATTAATCGCTCGAACAGCTCTCAGATTCCTAACTTTTCGACCAATTTTTATGCTGCCAACCTTTTTATAATTATGCTCATTTTGTAGTTTTCCTTCATCATTAAAATTAAAAAGACTTAAAGCTTCGCCCTTATAAGCTTTCGCTTGATTTTCTTCCAAATTAATTCTATCGTATTCTAAACTCACAACTATTTCTCCTTGAATATTCACAATTCCGTAACTATTACAATGTTTAATTCCTGCAACACTTCCTCGTAACGGAGCGATATAATCATAATGATATTTTAAAATTTCCGTATCATTCAAACCAACAATTCCCCATTTTCCATTTTGTCTTACTCGATAAGAAGTCGCTGTAAATGGCTGAATTTCTTGATAAGTGCAAGTCAATAATTCCTTTCCAGTGAAGTCCATCAAACCAACATATCGACCTTTGCGAATCATTACTTCAGTATCAGAAAAAGGAATAAAATTATCGTATTTCCCCTCGGCTAATAAAGTCAGATTTTGAATATTAAATAATACAACCGATTCTTCATTAGCAAATTTCAACCAGTTGTCATTCAATTTCATCCAAGATAACCATTTGGGTGCTGTCAATAATTTTCTATCATCTGAACAAATTCCCCAACCTTTATCTGTATGAATAAAGATGAAATTTTGAAATTCTTGTTCGATATTATTATATTTTATTGGGAGAATTAATTCACCTTTCAAATTCATTAAACCATATTTAGACTTTCCTTTTTCATCTATGGTTTCTATTTTAAATCGGTCAAATTTTGAACTAGAAATATCATCATAAATAGCTTTTGTTATCAGTTGACCTTGTTTTGAAAATAAACCAACTTTACCTTTCCAGTAATATTTATAATAATCTGTATTCTCTATATTTTCAATTAGATTAAATGCTTCCGTTAATATCGTTTGATTTTTATCATTTACAATCGTCCATTCTCCATTTTTTTGCACCGAAAACAAAGAGGAATCTATCATTTTCACATCTTGATAAATTGCTTCAACCGCAATATTTCCTTTTGTATCAATTAATCCGACATTTTCTTTTACCTGTATTTTCGCATAACCAAATTCATCAAACTTACCGATTGCATCATAAGTCGGAGCTAAAGAATATTCTCCTTTTTCATTAACCAAACCCCATTTATTGCCTTTCTTTACTGGAAATACTAATTGAGCAGAAACTGTGTTTTGAATGATTATTAATATAAAAAAAATGAGAAATGAATCGCTCATTTTTCGCTTAATGAATGATGACCGCTTTACTAAAGATAGTTGAATTATTTTATGAGAAAAAAGTAGCAAATAGGTAATCGGATTTTTCATATTCTTAGGTTTTGGTTTGATGTTATTTGCTATTAAAACGGTGATTTTTTTTGTTAATTGTAAAATTATCAAAATATCATACGAATCGAATTAAAACTCTAAAAAACCGTCATTCTGAAAATTAATTTATTCAGAATGACGATTTTTAATTCTACATAATATATCAATTAAATCATATTTATTTTCTAACTCAATCTTTCAATAATCGAAGCCAAATCATCAACTGATGCAACCGCATTTTCTTCAATTTTCATATTGAAAGTATAAGATTTTTGTTCTAATAATAGGTCTAAATCTATATTTTTGAAATCTTCTGATTTAAAATAAGCAACTCTATTTCCAGGTAAAACAGCAATTAACAGATTATCATCATTTGGGTCAAAAGAGAATTTATCAAAAGTATTTGGTCTATAACGAACAACCGAACGCTGTGAACCTGTTACTAAAAAGACACTAATTTTATTAATAAATTTATCTGTGTCTTGTCCAAAATCAAAACTAGCTAAACATTTTTTTCGATTTGGACGCTTCCAAATATCCCAATTAAAAATACCAAAATTACTAACTCGGAAAGTTCTCAACAAATCTGCTTCTTGTTCAATACGTTCTTCTTCCTCGATTCGCATTGTTTTTAATTTTTGATAAGAAGCATCTTTTTTAGCAAATAATTCCATCGCTTTATCCAAATCCATTCCTTTCAATGCTGGTGCAACATCAGTTGTAAACGTTTTTTCGCTATTTGATAAAATCAATTCATATTTCCCTTTTTTTGAATCAATTGATTTCAACTCAATTTCTTTCCAATTTTCTTTAAAAACCCAACCGTTAGTTTCTGGATTTTTGGTTTCATCATTTCCATTATATTGCCAAACAACACCATGATACGCTCGTAATTCAGGGAAAGAACTATAATCTACATCTAAATCAAAAACGAAAGCATTTTCATCAAACTTCTGAGGTTTTGAAGGTTTTTCTGGGACTTTAGTCAAGTTTTTCAATCTATTTAATTTAGCTACATTTTTCTCAGGCTTAGCTGTTCCTTTAGTTTCCCAATTGCATGCTTTTTTATCAAAGTGAAAAAAGTCGAAATTTTCACCTGCTACAAAAGAACCCATTTTCACTTCAATATCTTTATCATCAGCAACTGCAATCGCTGCTCCATTTTGTTGACCATTAATTTCAAACATTCCAGCCGTTTCCATATATTCATCTCCTTCTGCATTTGTCATCGGAATTCCTGATGCAATAATTGCTGAAGCATCGTGAAACTCTCTATACATCACATCAACTTCACCAGTTATTGGATTTCCATCTGCATCTTTAAATGCGCCTTTTGGAATAATTATCGTCGTTCCCGTAGCAGTTTCAATCGTTTTTCCTTGTTCTGCTATTACTTTATAAGTTGCAAACGGCACATCAACGCCATCAAAAGGCGGTGCAACACCTAAAGGTTTTTCCGTTTTTTCGACTACTTCATCCTTTGTCACTTTTGCAGTTTCGCTACTGCTGCTTTCACAACTTTGCATTGCAATTAGCACACAAAGTGCCAATAAGTAGGTTAATCTTTTCATGCTTTAAAATTTTGTGTTGAAGTATTGAACAATGAATTAATGATTAAATATGAATTTTAAACTTTATCAAATGCCTAATTCTAAATTTTGAATAAAAACGATAGGTAATTTAATTAAAAACATTAGTCTGATTAAATTAGGATTTCAAATATTAGTTTAAAACTTCTATTTTCATAGTTCAAATAACAATACTTTATGAATAAATACGACTGCTTAACGAGTATCTTCTGAAAAGTTACAGCTTTATCATTTATTATCTTTTAAGGAATTGTTAAACAATTTACTGGAGACTTTTTTATACTAATTTAAAACTTACATTTCTTAGTCAAAAGATATAGAAAAGGATATATTTGTAAGACTAACAAAAAATCATATTTATGAGCTATAAAATCCATGTGGACGAACACAGTATTGATTTGTCCAAAGAAGAGGTCTCTAAATTAGATGCGACTAATTTGGGTAATAATAAAATTCACGTTCTTCAAAATAATAAAGCCTACGATTGCGAATTAATCGCAAAAGATATTGAAAATAAAACTTTGACAGTTTCCGTAAATGGTAATAAATACGAACTAAAAATCGAAGATGAATACGATTTATTGGTCAAAGAAATGGGTTTATCTGTGCTCACTTCTCAGAAAATTTCCGACATCAAAGCACCAATGCCAGGACTAATTATTGATGTTTTGGTTGAGCCAGGACAAGCTATTGAAAAAGGAACACCAATTTTGATTTTGGAAGCCATGAAAATGGAAAATGTACTAAAGGCAGAAGGTGAAGGTATCGTAAAATCTATTGAAATCGTCAAAAGTCAAGCTGTTGACAAAGGACAAGTTTTGATTGAAATGGAGTAAATTAATTGACAATTGATAATGGACAATTGATAATTAATTTTCCATTATTAATTATCAATTTTCAATTAAATGAAATGTTTAAAGAGTTTGATAAAGTATCCAAAAATGAATGGCTGGAAAAAGTTACGAAAGACCTCAAAGGTAAACCACTTGAAAACTTAAATTTTCAAGTTGAAGGTTTAGGTTTTACGCCATTTTTTCATAGTGAAGATGCTTTGAATCATCAACCAATTACGGAAAATCGAACAGATAATAACTGGGAAATTGGCGAACGAATTATAATTCAAAATAAAGATTATAAAAGTGCAAATAAACAAGCAGTTGATGCTTTAATGAAAGGTGCAAATGCTTTATATTTTGTTTTTGATATAGAGCAAACGACAATACCTTTGTCAACTTTACCAACACAAAAAGAATTATCAACGCTTTTAGAAAATATACAATTAGAATGGATTTCTACTCATTTTGAAATTAATAATTGGAAAGAATTTATTAAAAATTTCCTTTTCGTTATTAATAAAAAAGGACAAAATCCAAGTGATATAAATTGTTCTTTTAATATTAATAATGAGGAATTAATTAATGATGCTGAATTATTAAAAAGTTATATTTCTACCTTACCAAAAGCTAAATTTTTAACAGTTGATATACGTTCAGATTTAAGTATTATCAATAGTTTGACAGAAGCAATTACAAAAGGAAATGAATTATTAGAATTGCTAAATAACAACGGTTTTGATATTACAAACACACATCAGCAAATTCAATTTTCTATTGGATTAAACGATGATTATTTTCCTAGTATCGCAAAAGTTAGAGCTTTAAAATCACTTTGGCAACAAGTTTTATCCGCTTGGAATTCAGATATAAAAGCTATTCCAAATATTGAAGTTCACTTAACTGAAAAAGCTCAGTCTGAAGACGATAATTATAATAAAATCAAAGCCACAACACAAGCAATGTCTGCTGTAATCGGTGGTGCAAATCGTTTATATATTTATCCATCAGACAGTTTTAAAAACGAAAACGGTTCGACTTTCACTCGCAGAATTGCTTTGAATATCAATCATTTATTACAACAAGAAAGTTATTTAGATGCTGTGATTGACCCTTCGGCTGGAAGTTATTTTATTGAAGAATTGACGGAAACGATTGCGGAGAAAGTATGGGACAAATTTTCGTCATAACAAGGTATCGGACACTTTAAAAGTGTCCGATACCTAACATAATTAAATAAAAAATAGTGTAGATATAATGCAAATTTTCAGGAATACTTTAATCGTTATTATTATAATTTATATAATTGTTTGTGTTTCACTATACTTTTTACAAGAAAGGTTATTATTTCATCCTTATCAAATTCCAGTTGATTATAGGTATAAATTTAACGCTGAATTTGAAGAAGTCAATTTAACAACTGAAGATAATATTATATTAAATGGAGTACATTTCAAAGTCGAACAACCAAAAGGTATTATTTTATTTTTTCATGGGAACGGTGGAACGGTAAATGAATGGGGACAAAATGCTGATTTTTACACAAATTTGGGTTATGATATTTTTTATTTGGATTATCGAACTTATGGAAAAAGTGGCGGACAAATCAAAAATGAAAAACAATTAATCAATGATGCTCAATTAGCTTATGATTTTGTAAAAACAAAATTTAGCGAAGATAAAATAATAGTATCAGGAACATCAATGGGAAGCGGAATGGCTACACAAATCGCAGCTGCAAATCAACCAAGATTACTATTACTTAATTGTCCTTTTTCAAGTTTGGAAAGAAGAATACAAGAAATCATGTTCTTTTTACCAAAATTTTTAATCAAGTATAAGTTCAAAACAATTGATTATCTGAATCAAGTTCATTGTCCAATTTATATATTTCACGGTGATAATGATTCGACGATTCCACATTCACATTCTTTACAATTAAAAGAAAAATATGACAAAATTAACTTAACAGTTTTAGCAGGTTTTGAGCATAATAATATTCCGAGTAGCGAAGAATATATTCTTAAAATGATGGATATTTTGAATTGATTTTTGAGTATCTGGGTACTGGTTACTTGGTATTCGGCCAACGTAAGATTTCAATTAGTTCAACATAATTTTCATTAAATAAAAAGAATGAAGCCAAAATCATTTACAGATTTAGATGTTTACAAAGAAGCTCGAAAGTTTAGAAAAATGATTTTCCAAAAGACGAAAATATATTTCAATTGAGATTCTAAAAGATATGAAAATACAACATGAAGTTTGTTTACGATTGTTAAACGGCTACATGAAATATTTAAAGAATAGTAAAAAAGGAGAAGTATAATTTTGGTATTTAGCATTTGGTATTTGGCAGTCGTCGAATACCAAATACCAAATACCAAATACCAAATTAGAAATGAAAAAAATACTAATAGCCAACAGAGGCGAAATTGCAATTCGAGTAATGAAAACAGCTCGAAAAATGGGTATCAAAACGGTTGCTGTTTATTCGGAAGTCGATAGAAATGCGCCGCATGTAAGGTTTGCAGATGAAGCCTTTTTATTAGGTGCTGCACCATCAGCGGAATCTTATTTAGTGATGGATAAAGTCATTGCGGCAGCGAAAGCAACTGGAGCAGATGGAATTCATCCTGGTTATGGATTCTTGAGTGAAAATGCAGTTTTTGCTCAAATGGTCGAAGAAGCAGGAATTACTTTTATTGGACCAAAATCTCATGCTATAAAAGTGATGGGTGATAAATTAGCTGCC
>CAZEOC010000042.1:13002-14910 GCA_964513525.1 uncultured Saprospiraceae bacterium
TAAAAGATTATGATATTCCGATGGTTCCAGGAATCGAAGAAGCGATTACGGATGTAGAATTGGCGAAAGAAATCGGCTTAAAAGTTGGTTTTCCAATATTGATAAAAGCTGCTGCTGGTGGCGGTGGAAAAGGAATGAGAGTCGTGGAAAATGTGGAAGAGTTGCCAGAACAAATGAATCGTGCGATTAGTGAAGCGACTTCAGCCTTCGGAAATGGTGCCGTTTTTATTGAAAAATACGTGACTTCGCCTCGACATATTGAAATTCAAATCTTGGCAGATACACACGGAAATATCGTGCATTTATTCGAGCGAGAATGTAGTGTTCAGCGTCGTCATCAGAAAGTTGTTGAAGAAGCACCTTCAGCAGTTTTGACGCCTGAAATTCGTCAAGCAATGGGAGAAGCTGCTGTAAAAGTGGCAAAAGCTTGTGATTATGTCGGAGCTGGAACAGTAGAGTTTTTATTAGATGCTGACCATAATTTTTACTTTTTAGAAATGAATACTCGTTTGCAAGTTGAACATCCTGTGACGGAAATCATTGTTGGTTTAGATTTAGTGGAGGAACAAATCAAAGTCGCACGAGGTGAAAAATTAGCATTTTCACAAGAAGATTTAACGATAAAAGGTCATGCTTTAGAAGTTCGAGTTTATGCAGAAGATTCTTTAGATAATTTCTCGCCAAACGTAGGAACATTAACAACTTATGAGCGACCAACTGGAAAAGGAGTTCGCTTAGATGATGGCTACGAACAAGGAATGGAAATTCCAATTTACTACGACCCGATGATTGCAAAACTCATCACTTATGGCGAAACTCGTGCGGAAGCTATTCAATTGATGAAACAAGCTATTCAAGATTATAAAATAGAAGGAATCAAAACGACTTTGCCTTTCGGCAAATTTGTTTGTGAACATGAAGCCTTTACTTCTGGGAATTTTGATACGCATTTTGTAAAGAATTATTATTCACCCGAAGCATTAAAAGCAGAACAAAAAGAAGAAGCAGAAATTGCGGCTTTGGTCGGTTTGAAATTATATTTAGAGAATAATAAACAATTAAAAGCGGTGGAAAGTACGGCGACAAATTGGTCAAATAGATTGTAATGGGAACACAGATTTAGCGGGTTTGACGGATGAACGCAGATTTTTTTCTTACACCTTTTCCGTCATGCTGAATTTATTTCAGTACCTCCTAAGCAGTAAAGATGAAGTTTTGATAAAATGAACTAAAACTAATTATGAGTAAAATAAAAAAGTTGTACGATTTCTTATCAAAAGAGGATAATCGAAAATATAATATTGATTTACAATATCGATTTAGAAAAAGTTATTTATCACAATGGGATACTATCGGTGAAAAGATTTATGCACAATTACATAATACTTATAATACTCAATCACAACCCAAATTAGATCCTGCAAAAGATTTTTTTAAAGAATTAAATGAAGTGAAAGATAATCTCAACTCTTTCAAAAAATTTTCTGAATACATAGTTGGACATTATGATGATGAACAGCCTTATTTAAGGTTATTTGAGAATTTAAGTCATAAGAATAAAAATAGTGGTTGGGGAGTAAAAACGAGTGCATTATTTATAAAGAATATTTATGAAATCCATCATTACGAAGATCAAGAAATGAAAAAATTAGCATTTTGGAATGATGTACCAAAATTGAAAAAATCTGACAGATTGATGTTACCTGTTGATGCAGTAATTCAACATATATTCAAAAATCAAATTAACGATTTTATTAAATCTTCAAATTTCAAGAATATTAATAATTACTTATATAAAATTTTTGGTCAAGATATGACTGTTTGGGATGATTTATGGTTTTGGGGATTTATTACACAAAAAAATGTATTATTAAAAGATACTAATAATAACATAGTAAAGAATAAGAA
>CAZEOC010000043.1:0-14866 GCA_964513525.1 uncultured Saprospiraceae bacterium
AACCTAACTTTTACTGACAATCAGGATTAATACCCAAAACATATTTTGTTTTAATATCAATCATTTCAGCTGTTTCAGAACCAGTAAAACCAGTAATATCTGTATTATCTAAATTTGCTTTGTAGAGATTCGTCAATTGACGAGAAACAGGTAAGTACGACCAATGCCATTTTTCTTCTTCATAACCGTACGGACGCAAATCTCCTTTTTCAGAATAAACTTGACAGAAACCGTAAGTTGCAGCATTTGCACTTAGCCAATCATAGATTTTTTTGCCAGTTCCACTTTCAAAATAAGGATTGTTCAAATCGTTCAAGTCAATATCAGTTCCCCAGTGATGACGAGAAGTGCCAGGCATCGAACTCCAACGCAAAATACGTTTTGCTTTGATTTTAGATTCCATTTCTGCTGGTAACATTTCCCCATCAACTGCTCTTTTTCCATTCCATTTTGCTTCCCAAATAGATTTTTGGTGATGGAAAGGTCGAGTTGCGGAGATTACTCGCAAGTTGATACCATCTTTTTTTGCAGCGTTATACATAGCTATGAATTGCTGATAAGCATCCGTTCTCATTCGCATTCCTGCTTTTGAAGCATATTTTTGTTCAATAGTAGAGAAATCTTCATGCGTATTAGGGTCAAATTTTCCCATTAAATATTCTGCATCAAATTCTTGAGACTTTTGTACTAAAGCTGTTTTTGGTGCAATACTTCTATTTACTGCTTCGGGATTGATGTCCATAGCGGAATGTTCTTTCATTTCCATTAAATTTTCAGTAATTACTTCAACTGGAGTTGTATCTAAAACTACATCTTCAACTTTGATTCCTTTGTGATGCTTTTTTTTACAAGCAGAAAAAGTAATTAGTAAAAGGAAAAATATTTGGTAGGTTTTCATAATTATATTCAATTAAATACCTGGACATAATTAAACGAGTATAAATAACAAGTTAGAATACTTGGATAATTGTGTTCAGGTACTTAAAAAGCGGGTTATAAAACCCGCTTTATTTTAGATAATCTCTTAATATTCAAATTCTAATTTCTGTGTTGGGTAATTAAATAAACATTGTTCTTTAATCAACTTAGCGACTTTTTTAGGAACAAATTTTTCCCAACCTGCTTCGTCATTTTCTATCATTTCTAATACCGTTTTGGAGAAAATATGTAATATTGAACGATTAAACCCTTCAATATCAACGATTTGTCCGCCATCAGTTAAGTGTTTATATAAGAAAGTGATTTCTTTTGGAATCGGTAAATTTTTAGCGGTCATCAATTCTGCAGTTCCTTCTTGCATAATTGGATAAACATAAACTTTCACATTTTTTCGGAATAATTCACCAAATGCGGCTAATAAACGACCATCAGAATAGTTGTAATATTTATCGTTAATTAAATCTAATAAAACTCTTGCTCCAATGACTAAACCTACTTTTTGTACTTTGAAATCAGCCAAATAATCAATTAATTTAGAGTAAACATCACAATTAGAAACTACAATTGTTTGCCCCATTTCGCATAAAATATCTGCTCTATCTAAAAAATCTTGTTCATCTATTTCTCCTTCACCACATAAATTGGCAATTGTAATTTCTGTTAAAATTTCGGTCTTTCTTGGAACGACATCTTCTTCTTTTTTAAACTGCACAGAAGAAGATTTTAACATATCTTCATTTACCAAAGTTGCTGGTCGGAAACTACCTCGCAACATTAAAACATACTTTTTATATAAAAATTCCGAGCCGTGAACTGGTTGTGATTGAGCATTAAACATAGATACATCACATAAACCATGTTTAACCAAATATAAAGTCAATAAACGATTATCTAAATTTCCGAATGCTGGACCAGTCATTCTAACCATATCAACTTGAATTCTGCCTTCCATTGTATCCATCAATGATTTGATAAACATTTCAGGATTATGATGATAATGAAATGCACCATAAATCAAATTTACACCCAAAACTCCAATTGCTTGTTGCTGTAAACCATTAGAATTATCTAACATTTTCACATGTAAAACTACATCGTTATAACCGCCTTCTGGTTCGATTTGGAATCGAATTCCAAGCCAACCATCACCTTTAATTGTTTTATGATAATTAATTGCAGAAACCGTATCTGCAAAAGCAAAGAAGTTGGTATCAGGTCGTTCGTCGGATAATCTTTCATCTAATAATTCACATTCATGGTCCAACATTTTATATAATCTGGATTCACAAACATAGCGACCTGTTGGCTCTGAACCATAAATTCTATCACTATAAATTTTATCATAAGCCGACATTGTTTTGGCAATTGTTCCAGCTGCCGCTCCAGCTTGAAAAAAGTGTCGAGCTACTTCTTGCCCAGCTCCAATTTCGGAGAATGTACCATAAATTTTGTCATCTAAATTAATCTCTAAGGCTTTCTGTTCTGGCTCTAAAACTTGACGATTCATAATATATATTGAATATTAAATATAAAGTAGTTCTTTTAAAATTAGTATTTATGCTTAGCGCTTGTCTAAAATTTATTTCGAACTGAATATCAATAGTTTACGGTTCTGAGGAAAAATAATTTGTGCGTTTAGCGAACTAAATCAATCAATTATTTTGAAGTCAGGTACGTAAAGTATTGGTTTTCAGCCAATAGAAATTTAGACATGCTCTTAGTTAAGACTCGCTACATTGCTTGAGTTACAAAAATAATGAAATTTTTATTGAGGGACGAACTTACTCGATTGTGATTAAGAAAAAATAAGGTATTTCTTTTTGCAAAAAACATATTATTTCCCTTGTTGTCCTAATCGCTCAATTTTTGTTAACCATTTTGCTCTAAATTCATCCGTTGATAATCGAATTGGTCCAATAGTCGTTGATTTTACTGGCTTGATTCCTACAAAATTTAAAGTCAAATGCTTCATTGACCAATAACTTGGTCTTTTGTATCTTAATAAAAAGTACAGTTTCGGTTGGTCTAAAGTAGTAATAATTCGAGCAGATTTACCAACCAAAAGTTTATCCCACCAAACAGAATTTTCTCTTTTTTGAAATGCAAAACCTGGTAAAAATAATCTATCAATGAAACCTTTCATTATTGCAGGCATTGAACCCCACCAAACTGGATAAATCCAAACAATATGTTCCGCCCATTGGATTTTTTCCCAAGCAGCTAATAAATCTGGCTCCAACTCTGTTCGTTTTCTATAGCCAAATTGTAAATTCGGATTAAAATCCAAATCTCTAATTACGATTTCTTTTATCGTTGCGTTTAAGTTTTCTGCTCCTTTTTTATAAGCTTCAGCCAATGCAGTATTATAACTTTCGGAATCTGGATGACCTTGAACGATTAATATCTTTTTCATAACTGTTTAACGTTTTAATAAAAAAAAGGATATTTTTTTAAACAAAAATATAGTATTTGCTATTTATAAGCCAATACATCTTCAAATAGAGTTGAATTTGGATTAAAATTTATTGGTGAATTTGGAAAGGCTTACTCATTTTTAATGAGTAAGCCTTCCTTTTTGAACTTATTTTATAATTCCGAAAAACTTCCGACTTCTACACTTTCTAAGACTTCAATATCCGTTAAACTATTTTCTCCACGATTACCAGATAATTTAATCTTACCATAAGTTTGATAATCGTCCCAAGGCGTTGAAAACCTTGGAATGGAATCATTATAATTAGAATAAAAATCCCATTGATTAATTAAATTAGTTGATTTATCAACATGAACAATATACTTGTTTTGTGGTGTATCTCCAATATTCTCAAAAGTCATTTCCAGTTGTTCAGATTCTGTATTTGAAGTTTCTAAATATTTCAAACTAACGCCTGAATCTTTTAATTTGAACGGCATGACGAGCCAGTATGCATCATTAATCCAAATAGATTTTCCTGTTTTTAATAATTGTTTTAATTCTAATGTATCTTTTATTTCGACGCTGTCTTTTTCTGCTTTTCCTTCGCCAGTATTGATATTAACAATGATTGTATTATTCAAATCTTCGGATAATTCTATACGAACGTCGCCAGTAAATTTGTCCCAAAGTAAAGTTCTTTTTCCGAAAAAATTCCATTTGATAATTCGAGTGTTTTTCCAGTTTTCATAACCACCTTGTGCTTTCATTACTTCGTCGGCAATCAAGATAGCTTTAGCGTCCGAATTATCTAAATTGAAACCTAATGCCGGCGGATAATTGTGAGAAGAATCAGTATTTTTTGTTGTTTTTGTAGATTGTCCGCAACTGATGAAAAAAATTATCGTTATAAATAAAGTAAGCTGTTTCATAAATATTAATTTTATAGTAGTCATTTTGACATAAACAAAGTCATCATGACATTATTGTTAAAGCTTTTAAGTGATGGAATGGAAATTGATTTTTTTTATTTATCTTGAAATCACAAAGTTAATTTTTAACTGCTTTTAATCCTATTCACTAATAGAAAAAATGAAGATTATGATACAATATATGGTTGAAATAAAATTTGAGAAGCGAGATATTCCTGAAATTATGCCACTTGTTCCTCAGCAACAAAAAAGAATTGACGAGTTAATGCAAAAAAATAAAGTTTCCAGTTATGTTTTATCCTTAGAACGCTCGAAACTTTGGATGATAGTCAATGAAAAAGATGAAAATGCAGTACTTGATTTATTAGAAACCTTACCAATTTTTGAATGGATAGAATTCGATTTATATGGTTTGACTTTTAATAATCAAGTCGTTGGAATGCCTGCAATTTCTTTAAATTAATATTGAAAAATAAAGTATAAACGATACCGTATCTGGTTTACAATCGTTTGATGATTGTAATATAAATAATTATAAAAAACACTATTGAAAGGTAATTATCTTTTGATGGTGTTTTTTTATTGTCAAAACATATAAAAATTATCATATGTTTCTGTTAAAAAAATGAGCATTTTTTTCATTAAAAGCCTAATAAAACTGAGTTTGAAGCCCAAATCATTTATAGTTTATAATTCATAGTTAATTATTCCCCAAATAGTTTTTGTAACTTGCACCGTTTTTTAGAAAAGGCACGTCGGAAGAAGAATGGACTTGAAAAATCAAATCAATAAGGAAGCGTTACCAAAGCATGTAGCTATCATTATGGACGGTAATGGAAGATGGGCAAAATCACAAGGAAAAAATCGTGTTTTTGGTCACCATGAAGGAGTGAAATCTGTACGAGAAATTACAGAAGCTGCTGCTGAAATTGGTATTAAATATATGACTTTGTACACTTTCTCTACAGAAAATTGGGGGAGACCAAAGTATGAAGTGAATGCTTTAATGACTTTATTGGTGAACACTATTCGTAAAGAAATTAAAACTTTGATGGATAATGATGTTCGCTTAGCGGCAATTGGAAAGGTTGAAGAACTTCCAACTAAATGTTATGCGGAACTGAAAGATGCAATAGAAGCTACGAAAAAAAATAAAGGAATGACACTCGTATTAGCATTAAATTATAGTGCTAAATGGGAAATAATTGAAGCTGTTAAGTCAATTGCTAATCAGGCAAAGTCGGGTGAAATAGAGATTTCAGACATTAAAAATGAAACTTTTGAATCAGCATTAAGTACTGCTGGTATTCCTGACCCTGAATTAATGATTCGCACAAGTGGAGAAACTCGTATTAGTAATTTCTTACTTTGGCAATTAGCTTATGCAGAATTATATTTTACTCCTGTATTTTGGCCAGAATTTGGTGAAGATGAGTTTTTCAAAGCTTTATTGAATTACCAAAATAGAGAACGACGTTTTGGAAAAATAAGTGAGCAGCTGTAATATAATTAGGAATTAACGATTAGAAAGTTGAAATAAAATTGGAATAAATAAAATTCTTAATTCTTCTCTTCTAATTACTAATAATGAAAAAGGCAGCAGAAATAAATAAAGAGGCGTTCCCTTACTTTAGAAAAGGAAAATGGGAAATACCTCAACCCGTATTATTATAATCATTGACAATAGAATAAGCCAACTTTAAAGTTGTCAGTTATTTTAAATTTTTAAATTTTGATGAAAAAATATCTTTTAAGCATTGCCTTTATTATTGGTGTTGCTTCATTCAGTTTTGCACAGAAAGCAGTTGATTACACGGTTGATAATGAGTTTGAAATTGGAGGAATTACTGTTTCAGGTAACGATAACACAGATGGTAATGCTATTATCTCTATTACTGGTTTAACGGTAGGAAAAACGATAAAAGTTCCTGGTTCAGAAGTTTCAAAAGCAATTAAATCTCTATGGAGATTAAGATTGTTTACGGATGTACGCATTGAAATTACAAAACAAATTGGAAATGTGATTTTCTTAGAAGTCATCGTGGTAGAATTACCAAAACTTTCTCGTTTTTCATTTAGAGGAACTAAGAAATCTTATGAAGATGATTTGAACTCAAGTGTTGAACGATATTTGTTAAAAGGTGCTATTGTTACAGAAAGTGTGAAAAGTAATGCAATCAATGAAATCAATGCCTTTTTTATTGAAAAAGGATATTTGGATGTAAAAACAGAAGCTACTGAAGTTGCAGATTCATTATTCCAAAATAGTATTCGTTTAGTATTCGATATTGATAGAGGAGAAAGAGTGAAGATTCAGGATATTGTTTTCACAGGAAATAAAAGTATCAAGGAAAAGAAATTGCGTAAGCAATTTGAAAATACAACTCGAAAAGCTAAAATTTTCTCGTCTTCTAAATTAATTGATAATTTATATGAAGATGATAAGAAGGCTTTAATTGCATATTATAATACCTTAGGTTTTAGAGATGCAGAGATTACTTCTGATTCTGTCTATCGTTTAGAGGAAGAAGGTGATTTAATGGTAGTTATTAATATTAATGAAGGACCACAATATTTCTTTCGTGATATTACTTGGAAAGGAAACTCAATCTATACAGATGAAGGTTTAGCACAAGTATTAGCAATAGATAAAGGAGATATTTATAATCAAGCCTTATTAGAACAACGTTTGCAATTTAGTGAAGATAGCCGTGATGTTACTTCACAATATATGGATAACGGATATTTATTTTTCCAAGTGAATCCAACAGAATTAGCGATTGATGGTGATTCTGTAGATTTAGAAATCCGTATTTTTGAAGGACCTCAAGCAACGATTGATAAAGTATCAATCACTGGAAATGATAGAACACACGAAGAAGTAATTCGTCGAGAATTACGTACTAAACCTGGACAGAAATTTAGTCGTTCAGATATAATTCGTTCACAACGTGAAATCACAAATTTAGGATATTTTAATCCTGAAGCATTGCAGATTAATACACCAGTTGATCCTCAAAAAGGAACAGTTGATATTGAATATGTAGTAGAAGAGAAACCTTCGGATCAGTTAGAATTATCTGCTGGTTGGGGCGGACTTGGTCGTGGTGTGATTGGAACACTTGGTGTAACTTTTAATAATTTCTCTCTAAGAAATATTGGTAAGAAAGAAACTTGGAGTCCTTTACCTCAAGGTGATGGTCAACGTTTGTCTTTACGTGGACAAACAAATGGTCAGTTCTACCAAGCATATAATTTCTCATTTACTGAGCCTTGGTTAGGAGGTAAGAAGCCAAATGCATTTACATTAGCTGCATACCATACTCGTTTTTATCGTGGTGAAATTTTAGTTGATGGAGCTTTTGAACCAAGTGAATTGGCAATTACAGGTGGATCTGTCGGAATTGGAACACGTTTGAAATGGCCAGATGATTTCTTTGTATCTAATACATCTGTTAATTTTCAGAATATTTCTATTAGTAACTATGCTGGTTTTGAACTGGAAGATGGAACAGCTATTAGCAAAGGAAGTTATAATAATTTGAGTTTGAATCAAACATTTTCAAGAAACTCAATTGATAATCCTATTTTTCCAAGAAGCGGTTCTAAATTTACAGTTTCAGGGCAAGTTAGTTTACCATACTCAGCATTCCGTGGAGATGTTAATTATGATGCAATGGGAACAGCTGAAAAATTCAAATGGTTAGAATATCACAAATGGAAAGTTAATGCAGAATGGTACACTCCGATTTGGGAGAAATTAACTTTGAAAGCGGCGGCAAAAATTGGATTGTTAGGCTCATATAATGATGCAATCGGAACGATTCCTTTTGAGCGTTTCTTATTAGGTGGCGATGGTATTTCAAACTTTGCAGGTATTCAGGGTAAAGATATTATCTCTTTAAGAGGTTATGAAACGACTGATTTACCTATCAATAGAACAACTAATGACGCAGGTACTTCTGCTTATAATAAATTCACATTAGAATTGCGTTATCCTGTTTCTTTAAATCCAATGTCAACGATTTATGTTCTTGGATTCTTTGAAGGTGGTAATGCTTATACTTTAGACAAATATGATCCTTTCGATTTAAAACGTTCTGCTGGTTTAGGTTTAAGAGTATTCCTACCTATGTTTGGTACTTTAGGATTTGATTACGGTATTGGATTTGATAAAGATTTACCTGCTGGTACTGGATTAACTGAATATGGTAATTTTAATATTATTCTTGGTTTTGAACCGGAATAAAAGTGTTAAAATTTTGATTGAAAAAGGTGATATCTATTAATTTAGGTGTCACCTTTTTTTATGAAATTAAAAATAAATTGTATATATTATTAATAATATATGTATTAATTTTATGTATATAATGTTATCTTCAAATGATTTCGTTAGGCTTCTATTTTGTGATAACAATTGTTGTTTAGACAATAATTGACTTGAATGAAATTATACTTTTTTAATACTGTCACATATTGATTGTAAATTTCAAACCTGCCATTACATTTAAGAACAAATTGAAGCGATTTTTAAATAAATAGTATTGTTCACATTTATTTAAAATAAAAAAACTACACAAAAGACATTCTTAAAATTAGTAACATGAAAATTTATTTGAGAGCGAGTATTATCATTCTTTTTTCCCTTTATTGTAATCTTAATTTAAATGCAGAAATACCTAATATTCAACTTAATAATGGCGTAAAATGCGTATCAGGAGATTGCCAAAATGGAAAGGGCAAAATTATTTATTCTGACAATACTATCTATGAAGGTGAATTTTTAAACGGTTTAGCAGATGGATATGGAAAATGTAATTTTTCTGATGGTAGCACTTATATTGGTTATTGGAAAAAAAATACAATAGAAGGGGAGGGGATTTATTATGAAGGTAATGGAAGGGTAATCAAAGGATTTTGGCAGGCAAATGAGTTGGTTAAAGAAGATGAGAATATTAGCGTAAAAAAAGCGGAGAGATATTACGATGATTATATACCAACTAATGAAGAACTTTCTAAAGGAGATAGTAAAACATGGGTTGTAATTATTGGTGTTGCTCGATATCCAAACAAAAAATCTTTAAATTTTACAGACGATGATGCTTTTCGTTTTCATAGTTTCGTGAAAAGCCCAGAAGGCGGTGCTCTAAAAGATGAGCAAATTAAATTATTAATTGATGAAACGGCAACAAAGAAAAATATATTAGATGCTTTGAAATCTCTTTCTCAAAGAGCTGATGAAGATGATACTTTCTTATTTTATTTTTCAGGGCATGGTGTTTCTGGAGGATTTTTGCCACATGATTATTTGGATGCGTCAACGGTTGTTGAACATGAAGAAGTAATGGATATTTTGTCTAAAAGTAAGGCAAAGTCAAAAATTGTTATTGCTGATGCTTGTCATTCAGGTAGCATGATTGCACATCGTGGAGTAACAGAAGAAGCGGTAATTGAAAACTATTATAACGCAATTCAAAAAAGTGAAGGTGGTTTAATTCTATTAATGTCTTCAAAAGGAGAAGAAACTTCTTTAGAAAATAAAGGATTACGTCAAGGTGTTTTTAGTTTTTATTTATTGAAAGGCTTAAAAGGTGCTGCTGACGCAGATATGGACAAAATTATTTGTGCAAAAGAACTATTTGATTATGTGAAAGCAAATGTAAGTAGTTATACAAATTATTTTCAAACACCTGTTATTTACGGTGCAGAATCGCTGAAAATCCCAATGGGAGCAGTTAGAGATTAATAGTTAATATTTCAATTAGGAATTACTTATTTGTAATTCCTAATTGATTTCCCAGACAATTACAGTTCTATCATCTGAGACAGAAATTAGCCAATCATTATAATCCGACCATAATAATTTATTAACGGAATTAATATGTCCGCCAAATTTTACTACATCAATTACTTTTAATAATTGGTAAGTATTTAAATCCCAAATTTTGATTGTTTTATCTCTACTGGCAGTCGCAAAAAGTGGTTTTGAAGGATGAAAAACAAGATTGTTAATCGTAAATAAATGAGCTGGTTGACTACTAATATTTTCAAAATTTTGATTTAAATCCCAAATTTTCAAATGTGCGTCTCGGCTTCCACTAAATACTTTTGTTCCATCATGATTAAACTTTGTTGTGAAAATAGAATTATCATGTGCAGATTGTATTTGATGTTTAATTGTTAATTTATTATCTAAGAAATAAATTGAATTATCACTTGCGCCAATAATAAATCGTTTACCTAATTTATCATAATCAATACTTCGTAAACTACTATTTGTCAATTGAATAGATTGTATAACTTCTTGTTGTTCAATATTCCATTTTGCTAATTGCCCATCACCTCCAACTGTGAAAATAGAATCGTCAACTTGTAAAATATCAAAGATTCCTTTTTTATGAAAAGCGATATTTTTTAAATCGGTTTTACGATTCAAATCTACCCAATGCAATCCACCAAACATATTACCAACCGCTAACCAATTTTGATTTTTCAAATAAGCCATTGAAAAAATATTAGTCTCAACTTTAGCAATAACTTTTGCAGTTTCAAAATTCGTCAAATCCCACTCAATTACCCAACCATCACCTGCACCAGAAAGCACTTTGTGAGGTTCATTTCCTTGTACAATTGTATAAATTGAACCTTTATGACCAGTTAGTTTAGCAACTTGTTTGACATTCATATTTTAATAGTTTTGGCGAATCGAAATGTTTATATTTAGATGTTTTCAATTTTATTAATAAAAGGGAAATATTCAAATTTGTAAAAATGTTGATTTTACTTAACGAACAAGCCTTATTTCCGAAGTGTAAAGTTACAGTTTATTAGCTTTTTATTAAATTCGTGCAATTCTATATTAAGAATAATTTAAAATCGAAATATGTCTTATTTGGGTTTTAAATTATCGAACTTGTTTTTTGATATTACTCTTAATGAAATGATATTAAAATAGTTTATCATTCAATAATTTATCGGTATTAAAATGGCATTAATAAAAAAAGAAGTATTCTTAAACGGGACAATTTTAGGAGTTTGGCGGATAGAAGAATCGGCTGAATATTTCTTAGGTATAATGGATATAACGGAAGCAAGTTTAGCAAAAATCGCTAAAATGAATGAACGGCGAAAAATAGAGTGGTTGGCTGCAAGGCATTTATTACAACAACTTTTAGGCGAAGATGTATTTTGTTATTCAAACGAATTTGGTAAACCGATTTTGAAAAATAGCGACCAACATTTATCTATCAGTCATTCTCGTGGTTTAGTTACTGTAATTGTTTCGAACTTTTCAGTTGGAATTGATATTCAAGAAATTGCCCCAAAGATTGAAAGAGTCGCGCCTAAATTTATGCGAAAAGTAGAAACAGAAAGCTTGAATCAGCCCCAAAAGTTAGAACATTTACATATTTATTGGGGAGCAAAAGAGGCTTTGTATAAAGCT
This sequence comes from uncultured Saprospiraceae bacterium, assembly GCA_964513525.1. Lineage (GTDB taxonomy): Bacteria > Bacteroidota > Bacteroidia > Chitinophagales > Saprospiraceae > CAWVWD01. The sequence goes on from CAZEOC010000043.1 coordinate 11,729, forward strand.
TACGGGAAAAAAGAATTAGACTTTCGCAAGCATATTCTGGTAGAACCATTTTCTTATTTACCAAAAGGTCAATGTTTTGGAAGGGTTGAAAAGGGAGATTTCAAAGCGAAATATGATATTAGTTTTCAAGAAATTGAAAATCATTTTTTGGTTTTTGCGGAGGAATTAAACAAATAAATAATGAATAAAACGATACCAACATCAGAAGATGTATTAACTTTCTTGAATAGTGTTGAGAATGAACAACGCAAAATGGATTCTTTGGAATTATTAGAAATTATAAAAAATCTGACTCAAGAGTCGCCTGTAATGTGGGGAAAAAGTATTGTTGGTTTTGGAAAATATCATTATAAATATGAGAGTGGGCGAGAAGGCGATTTTTTCTTAGCAGGGTTTTCTCCTCGAAAGCAGAGTTTAACAATTTATTGTATGGGAGGATTTGGTAATGATTTGATGGAACGATTAGGGAAATATAAGACTGGAAAATCTTGCTTATATGTTAAAAAACTATCGGATGTAAATATGGATATTTTGAAGGAATTGATTGTACTTTCTGTACAACGCACTAAAGAGAAATATCCAGATTGATTTTGTCCACTTCAATAAGTGAATGAATTTTTCACATTATTTTATTGACTTTTTCATTAATCAACTGCTTTATAGTTCCATCTCAAATGCAAAATCCTGCTTCACATCATGATATCTAATTTGTAAATCTTCACATTCTTTTATCCAATTATTAATGTACCAATAAGAATTAGAACTATCGAAAATGATTGTTTTAAATTCAAATTGAGTGCTTAAATCAGCTATATTTATTTTAGGGTTTTCTCTTAATATTAAATAATCAATTTGTAGCTTTTTAGCATTTAAAGTATTTTCTATCTGCCATTTTTTCCCACTTTGTTTATTAATAATAAAGAAAGTTGTTTCATGAAATTGAATTAAATTACCTTGTTTTCTTAAAGAATTAATTTCCAAATTATTATTAATATTAAAACTATCAACTGTTTCAATATTGAGATGATATTGATGGTCTTGACTGGCAAATTCGTAATCTATTTGTTTCAACCTTTCATTTCTAAAACTATAAACTGTCGTCCCTTCCACAAAATCTATCACGGAATTATTATTAACATTGTAAATGATAACTTTTTGTTGTTTTTGGCAAATATAGAATTGTGTAATACTTATTATTGCTAAGGTTAGGATAGAAATTATTGAAAATAAGAACCATTTTATTCGGCGATTCTGTAAAAATATTCCTAAAGTAATAATCGTAAAAGTAATGATGTAGAATTCAATTTCAGAGAACCATAAACCTTTGATTTTAGTAATTGGAAAGTGATGAATAAATTGAATTGCAGTATTCATGATTTTAATAGTCCAAGTTAAAATAGTACCTAAAAATGCATCGAAACCTGTGATTAAACCAATGGTGAAAAAAGCTAAACCAATACAGAGAATCAAAAATGCTCCAGGAATGACAATCGCACTGGATAACCAAAACCAAATTGGAAATTGATGGAAATAGTATAAAGTGAATGGCAAAGTTCCTAAAGTTGCAGCGATAGAAACGGTTGTTAATTGCCAAAAATAATTCACAATTTTATATTTTGGAAGCCACCAAATCGCAATCTTAGCTTGAAAGTAAATAATACCTAAAACTGCAGCATAAGATAATTGAAAACCGACTGAGAATAAAAAATAAGGTTCAATCAATAAAATTACAAAAGCAGAAGCAGCTAATACATTATAAACATCGGGACGATTTTTCATTTCTAAGCCAATAAAAACGAAACTAAACATAATTGTTGCTCGAATAACTGATGGCGAAAAGCCTGTCAGAAAAGCATAAAACCAAAGCGGTAGAACAATTAAAATAGGTTTTAAAAATTGGAACTTTCCAAATCGAATTCTGCCAAAAATAAACTTCAAAATCATAGCAATAATTCCTACATGTAAACCCGAAACCGCTAAAACATGAATCGCTCCTGTTTCTGAATAAGCTGTCTGTATTTCATCCGAAAGTGCTTCTTTATATCCCAAAAGTAAAGCCATCGCAACGCCTTGTTCTGCTTCACCTTTTATATGCTTTTGTATTTGTTTGACCTTATTTGCACGGATTTTATTAATTATTCCTAAAAAGTCAGTTGCTGAATTTTGATAAAGTTTCCAACTTTCTGACTTTATATAAGTTTGATGATGTATTTTTTGAAAGGCTAAATACTGTTTATAATTGAATTGATTTGGATTTTTTGGTGATTCCGTTTCATTGATAAATCCATGAATTAGAATTTGTTGACCATAATTTAATTTTCTACTTAAACTATCCGTTTGTACATAGCAAAGTAATTGTCCGTTTGTAGATTGTAAATGTGTTTTGTCAGTACCAATTTTTTGTAATCTTAGAATTACTTTGGTTGTTTTTTTTGTAGTTGGAATATTTTCTATTTGTCCAATTACCCAATATTTTTTATTTTCTTTTGTTAATTGATGTTGAAAATTAGAAGGTTGGTTAATTGGATTATTCCAAAAAATGAATTGCCAACCAAAAATAAAAAAACTTATGCTTAGGATAATTCCAATAAGCCATTTTCTATAAACAGGTATTTTTATTAATAAAGAAAACTGATATATTATTATTGTAGAAATAAGTATTAGTAAAGGAAAAGGTAGAGAAATGTTTGTTTTGAAATTACAATAAATTCCAAGAGCAAAACTTATAAATATTCTAAAAAACGGAATTGCCCGTAAGTTTAATTTTAGATTCATTGGAAAGAATTATTATTTTATAGAAATTGTAAACTGAATTTACTTATATTTTTTTATAAAATAAAATTCTTTTTGATTTGAAAATGGAATAAAACTAAAAAACCTTCAAGAAAATTCTCTTGAAGGCTTTTAAATATATAAACTTAAGAAGTGCAAATTTATGCGTTAACTGCATTATTTAACATTGCTTCATAAGTAGCTTTAGTTGTACCACCAACTTTTTTCTCTACGATTTCTCCGTTTTTCAAAACTAAAACAGTAGGAATACTACGTACTTTATATTTGAATGATAAGTTAGGATTGTTATCAACATCAACTTTTCCAACTACAACATCGTCACGTTCTGTTGCTAATTCTTCGATG
>CAZEOC010000044.1:0-14767 GCA_964513525.1 uncultured Saprospiraceae bacterium
AAATTAATCAAGCCTTGAATTTTTGCTTCTTTTTTTTCAAGAAAAAAGAAGAAGAATTTTTAATGAATTACTAATTTCGATTTATAAAAAGTATACTTTCAATAACACTATCTTATATCTTATAAACTTTACGTTTTGTCTTTTTCTTCTTCTTCGGTGTTGATTCTGGTTTCGGAAACATATCTGGTCCAAAAAAATCATCGAAAGGATTCCGAAATTCCATTCGCATTTCATTTTTTGGTTGTGCTTTCGGAATATAATTTTCGTCAACAACTACTTTCGTAAAATCTGTATATAGCATCGTTCCCGCTACATTTACACTTGCTTTCTCAATGACAAAACTACCATTTTCTTTGGCTTTTAAGCCAAAAGTATAACTAATGGATTTTTTCATTTCTCCATTAGTGATTTGCATTTGTGTAGATTGATTTTGATAAACAACCATGAAATCTGCAAATTCTGGCTGCTGAAAAGCACTTATATCTTGACCTTCAATTGTGAAAGTGACTTCAAAAGGCGATACTAAATTAACCGTATCACTATTTACTTCAATTGTAAATTTGGCATCTTGAGCAAAACTAAAAGTTGCCATTAATAACATCGAAAAAAACGTTAAATACTTCATCATTTTAGTTTGGTTGAAAATTCTTGAATTTTAAATCGGTACAAAAGTAAGGAATTTTTGAAAATGGTTTTGAATTTGAGTTCGACCTAATGAGAAATTTTTTATAAAGAAATTGAATACATTCGGCTTTCGCCAATGATTGCACTCACCGACCATTTTTCAATTTGCGTTATTAGAGTTTAATTAGTTGAATTGAGTTTAGACTGGTTTTTAGTTTTCCTACTCATCGCTAATATGCCTTGCCAATCAAACTATTTTAATAAAGCATATTAGCGATGAGTAGATAAATGAGTTACAAAGTGTCTTTTTCTAATTTCTCAACCTAAATGTAACAACTAAACTAAACGGTCGGTGAGTGCAATCATTGGCGAAAGCCATTAGAAATAAAACAGTTTTTTATTTATTTAAATGTAAAATTGTATAAAATGTAATCGTTCCGTAACCGATTGCTAATAAGCAATGAAAAACCAAAAAAGCACCGTTTCCAATCACCAAACCGCTGATAAATCCAAATAGAAAATAAAGCGTCAAAATCAATTCCATGATAGTTGTCCAAGTGATTTTTTGAGCCAAATACTTTGTGCCTTTGAAAGAATCACTGAGTGACTGAATTCCAAATTTCGGTGTGCGAATAAAGGCAGATTTTTTGCCAGACCAACCTTCCAAAACCGCAATTGTATTGTGAAATGATAAACCCATTGATAAGGATAGAAAAATTGGAAAATAACCAATAAATTTAATCAAGCGTTGTGCATATGTTCCTTCTTGAAAGTCTGCTCTTACATTTGCTTCATAATAAACCAATAAAATTGTCAATGTAGAAATCGCAAACAATCCAAGAAAATATATTCCTAAAGGAAATTCGACGCCATCTAATAAAAATACCAAAGGAACGCTTGTAATTCCAGCAATCAGAACTGCTAAAAAAACTGAACTATTAAATAAATGTGTCGTACCATTGAGCTTCTTTTTTAATGGAATATCAGAGTTCCAAATTCGAATTAGATTTTTACGAGCATTTTCTGCACCGCCTTTCATCCAACGAAATTGTTGAGATTTCAGACCATTCATTTCTACTGGCAATTCAGCTGGCGAACCAACTTCTTCTAAGTAAATAATTTCCCAACCTGCAATTTGCGCTCGATAACTTAAATCCAAATCTTCGGTCAAAGTATCCGATTCCCATCCGCCAGCACTTGTTATGGTTTCCTTTCTCCAAACTCCAGCCGTTCCATTGAATTGTAGTAAAGAATCTCCCGAAAATCTTCCGTGTTGTTCTACCGAAAAATGGACATCTAACTGCATCGCTTGCAAACGAGTTAGTAAGGAATAATTCTTATTGATATGTTCCCAACGAGTTTGGACAACGCCAATTTTTTCGTTTTCGAAATAAGGAACTGTATCCAATAAAAAATCAGGTCGAGGCATGAAATCTGCATCAAAAATAGCGATTAAGTTTCCTTTCGCTAAAGGAGTTGCATCTTTCAAAGCGCCAGCTTTATAACCTTTTCTATCGGCTCTAATAATTTGCTCAATATCAAAACCTTGTGCTTTATATTCAGCTACTTTTTTACGAGTGATTTCAACAGTTTCATCCGTCGAATCATCCAAAACATGAACTTGAAATTTATCTTTTGGATAATTCACTTTCATAATATTATCAATCAATCGTTCCGTAACATACAATTCATTAAAAATAGGTAATTGAATAGTTACAAAAGGTAAATCATTATTGATTGTTGCCTTTTCAATACCTTTTTTAAGTTCTTGTTTCTTCTTTGCAAAACGATAATCTAACCACAAAAAAACTTGACTTGAGCAATAAATAGCGATGAAAGTCAAAGCTGCTGCGTAAATTCCAAATAAAAAATACATATTCTGGATACTTGATGCTTGATACTTGTTTCTTGATATAAGCTTCTGAACACTGGTAACGAATCCGTATTGTTAGAATAATTCGTCGCCAGTATCAAGTCGCTAGTATCAAGTATAGAGTATCATAATAATTTAAAAATTGTCCACAAGATTTTATATCCTGCTAAAAAAGCGCCTTTTAGAGTTCCTGAAACCTTTGATTTGCCGCCACCTCTTTTTCGATAGTTCACTGCAATTTCTGCTGTTTTTATTTTCATTTTGGCAGCTTTGACTTGCATTTCAACTGTCCAACCAAAAGTTTTATCTTCCATTTTCATGGCAATCAGTTGTTCATATTTTACTGCTCGAAAAGGACCTAAATCTGTGAATTCGTAATTATATAATAATTTAATTAATGTCGTTGCCAACCAATTTCCAAACCGTTGTGGAAAAGTCATTGCTCCTTTTTCTAAATTTCCTAATGCTCTTGAACCAATTACTAAATCAACATTTTGATTCAGAATTGGATTGATTAATAAAGGCATTTCGTTAGGATAATCTGAATAATCCGCATCAATAAAAACCACAATATCTGGTTTTTCATTTTTTGCCTTATTCACAATATGTTCAATTCCTTTCAAACAAGCATTTCCATAACCTTTCAGCGGTTGTAGTAGAACAGTTGCACCATATTTCTGAGCGACTTCGGCTGTTTTATCTGTACTTCCATTATTACAAACAATGATTTCTCTCACCAGACTTTTGGGAATTTCTCCCAATACTTTTCCAATTGCTTCTTCTTCATTGAAAGCAGGAATAATAACATCAATGATTGGTGATTCTTGCATAATTTCTGAATTATGAATTTTAGATATTTGCTTCTTTTGAATAGAAATTCATTTTAACTGTATGAATACAATTCTACTTAAAATATGGATTGCAAAGCTAATCAAAAACTGTTAAGGAATTATAGAAATTTGATTGGTTAAAGTTGATTGTCTTATTTGGGACGTTTTGTTTATGTATTATAAATTGAAATAATTAAACTTAATAAACTGCTTATTATTAACTGATTATAGTGCGAGGTTTATTTATTCAGTATTTTTTTGTAAATTCGTAAACAATTAGCACACATTTTTATTGACAATTTCGTTACTCAAAAATAAGAAGAATAACGAATGATTACATTAATCTAAAAACTTAAAATCCAATCAATTATGAGAAAAATTATATGCTTATTTTTCGCTGTCGGATTTCTTACAAGTTGTTTAACGACAACTTCTGATGATTTCACAACAGACGGTTTGAAACCGATTTATTTTAGTGGAGCAGACTGGAAAGATGTTAAGACAAGTGAAGCTCGTTCTTTACAAAATTTGGGTAAAATTTATTACAAAGATCAAATAATTTATGTGAGTGAAGTAGGGAAAGGAATTCATGTTATTGATAATTCTGATTCAAGAAATCCACAACCCATTAAATTTATTGAAGTACCAGGTGCTAAAGATATTGCGATTAAAGGCAATATTCTATATGCAGACAATTATTTAGATTTAGTTGCTTTAGATATTTCTGATTTTGCTAATATTCAATTGGTAAAACGAGTTGAAAATTTATATCCTGAAAATCAAACCTATTATCCTTCAGATTATAGCGGATATTTTGAATGTGCAGATCCTGACAAAGGTTTAGTTATCGGTTGGGAAGAAGCAGAACTTAAAAACCCAGGCTGTCAGCGATAATCTAATTCTTGAAATTAGATAATTACACTTTTAACAGTAATTATTTACTAATTCTAAATCTATTAAAATGAAAAAAATAGCTCAAAATATATTTAAAGCAACATTATTAGTTGCGTCATTATTTTTAATGACAAATTGCCAAATGGATAGCGTCGGAGATGCAAAAGTTCCGACTGTCGGAGATACTGGCGTTGGTGGTTCATTAGCACGCTTTACCGTTGTGGGCGATTATTTATATGTTGTGGATAATACTAATTTACAAATGTATAATGTAACACAACCAAATGATCCTACTTATATCAAAACTGTTGATGTTGGAAGAGGAGTAGAAACTATTTACCCTTTTGGCGGTCAATTATTTATTGGTTCTCAAGAAGGTTTATACATTTATAGTATAGGAACAGATGGAACGCCGAGTTTTACTTCAAGTTATCAACATTTTACAAGTTGTGATCCTGTTGCTACAGACGGACAATATGCTTATGTAACTCTTCGTAGTCAAACAGATTGTAACTTTGGAAATGGTATCGATGTATTAGATATTTTAGATGTTACCGATGTTAATAATCCATCATTTATTGCAAGATATGAAATGGAAAGTCCATTAGGTGTTGGTGTTGACGGGGAAACATTGTTTGTTTGTGAAGTAACCAATGGTTTTAAAGTTTTTGATGTGACGAATAGAGAAGCTATTCAGGAAATCAAACATTTTGAAAATATAGAAGCAAGAGATGTTATCGTCTTAGATAATCAAACGATTTTGGTATTAACCCCAGATATGGTTTACCAATTAGATTATTCAGATTTAACGAATATCAAAGTATTATCTTCCTTAGCAATTGAAGTATAATTAAACGCTTATTTATCAATAATTGAAAACCTTCGATATAATCTATATCGAAGGTTTTTTATATACCAAAAGATATGAAATATTACTTCGCCCTTATATTTTCATTCGTATTAATAAATACATCTAATGCTCAAACAAGAGCAGATACCGTTCATTTACCGACACATATTATTAAATATTCTCCACTTAATGTACTTGACTTTAATACACCTGCTATTCAATTTTCTTATGAAAAGAAACTTAAAAATAGTGCGGCATTACAATTAGAATTAGGTTATATAAATAAGCTTTTTCATAACGAATCTTACGTTCGACCACTTCAAGGTTATCGTGCAAAATTTGAATTGCGTAGATATGAATATTGGCATACTAAGAGTACGAATAAAAGTTATATCGGAGGAATGTTATTGATTAAACAATCCTTTAAATCAAAAGAAGGATTGTTTAATCGTTATGATGGTTTATACAGAGAACGGTTTTCTTTTCAAGAGGTTTCTACAGGTGGCGGTTTATATTTTACGATGGGAAAACAATTTTTCTTTAGTAATCGAATGAGTTTAGATATTGGTTTTGCTGCAGGCTTACGCTATGTTAACGTTCAAAGAAGTTTGAATAATATTCCTGATGATGCAGTATTAGAACGAGAACAACTATTTGATGTATTGCCTGGTTCTTATGCTTTTCCAAGTGTTTTTCCTGTTTTTAAATTAGGGTATTGTATTCCTTAATTTTGATGATTACAAGAATTTTATTGAAATAGATAGTTTAGAAATTAGATATTAATAAAAGTATGAGAAAAAATATTTCATCAGGTGCAAAATGGGAAGATATAGTTGGTTATTCCCGTGCCGTTCGTATTGGTAATATTATTGAAGTAGCAGGAACAACCGCTACTGACGGAGATAAAATCATAGGAGAAAATGATGCTTATGCTCAAACTATTTTTATTTTTAATAAAATAACAAGCGCATTGCAAGAAGCCGGTGCAACGCTTTCGGATGTTGTTCGTACAAGAATGTATGTTACTAATATTTCTGATTGGGAAGCCATTGGAAAAGCACATGGTGAATTCTTTAAAACCATCAAACCTGCTGCAACAATGGTGGAAGTCAGTCGATTGATTGATGATAAATTATTAATAGAAATAGAAGTAACAGCAGTTTTGAGTGAATAGTATCTAATACCTAAATTACAAAAGATATAAAATGGAAAACCTTTCTAATAAAATCAATGAAATACGATCCTTAATTGCAGAAATAGAAATTTTAGATGCAATAAATCGTGCGGCAAAATTAGCCGAATCTTTAAATTTACTGGACTTTAGAGATGAAGCTTTATTATTGGAAACGAATCAGATTAAAATCAATAATGATATACAGAAAAATATTGATGATGCTGATGATTTGGAAGTTCGTCAAAATAAAGTGGTAGATCAAACTTTGAATTTACTGACTCGAATGGAAGCAACAGCGACCAAAAAGATTGAAAAAGAAATTATTCCGCCAGTAGAATTAAATCATAAAAAGACAACGACTGCTAATCGTACAAAATCAGAAAGTAACTCTAATACAATTCTAATTGGTATAGTTGCTTTGGTTACTTTAGTAATTGTTGGTTTTTTATTATTCAAAATTATTGGAAATAAAAGTACGACAACAACAACTAATCAAAATCTACCTGATGTTAATCAAACCGCTCTTTGTGATGATTATGTAGCCCGAATTGAATCCGCTATAGAAGCGAAAGCGTTTGAAAAAGCAAAAAAAGGGTTGATAGCGGCAGATGAAGTTTGTCAAAATAAGTTGAAGCTTCAGTTTTTATTAGAAGATTATAATACGGCATTATTAGAAGCAACACAAAGTGATGAGAATGAGGTAGAAATTGAACCAGAAACACCTGAAATCAAACCTGATAATAATACTGTCCCAAATGAAGAAATTAAACCTGAAATCATTAAACCAGGTTTAGTACAAGTGAATCCAGAGATTTTAAATATTAATCCTAAATTAGTAATTAATCCAGCATTGTTGCATTTAGATTTTTGGACGGGAAATTGGGAAAGTAGCTTTGGGAAATTATCATTTGTACAAAAAGGAACAGAAGTTTTTGGCGATTATGACAATGGAAAAGGTTGGTTACAAGGAAAATATAATTTAAAAACAAAATTGTTTACGGGAACTTTTTATAATGGAATTTCCAAAAAGTATGGAAGTTTTCAATTCAAGAAAGATGGAAAAAAATTTGATGGTAAATGGGGTTGGAAGAATGAAGCTTTAAGTCGTAAATGGTCTGGAAAATTAATAAATGCAAAAACACCAACACTACAATTTTATAAAACAGGTTTCAGTGGTCGAGTTTTGAATGAGGCTGGACAACCAATTACAAGAGCAAAAGTTACTGTAAATGGTAAAATAGCAGTTTTTACAAATGCTCAAGGTTTCTTTCAAATTCTATTACCAGAAGGAATGTATACGATAGAAGCAAGTCATGCAAATTATCGAACAGAGAAATCCTCAAAAAAATATCAGCTAAATAGTAATCAAGAAAAAGTTAATTTTAGATTACGGAAGTAGTGATAGTAATAAAAACAGAAAAGCCCTTGATAAATAATTTATCAAGGGCTTTTCTATTTTTTAAATTTTCTTTAGGTTTAGAATTTATATCCAACTCCAACTCCAAAAGTCTGAGCAAAACGAACTCTTGCTCCTGTACCATCAAACTCACCGTCACCATTTCTATCAACAGGAACTGCAACATTATCATCGTAACGCAAGTCAGTTGCTAAAGAAACTGTGAAGTATTTGAATAAGTTAGCAGTTACTAAATTTGTCCATTTTACATCAACATTTTCAGGGTTTTCTAAATAATTAGAGAACAACTCTAAATTTGTTTGCCATGTTAATTTAATATCATCTGATTCAATTACATTTAAACGGTAGTTACCTACTAAAGAAGCACCAAACTCTGTGCGTACTGTTGCTCCTGGTTCTCCTGTAAATGTACCTGCATCAGCTAATACTTGATCGTTAACCACGATGAACTTTGCTGTTGCTGGAGAAAGATTAACCAATAAATTAGACTTTGTTTTTTTATCTCCTTTTGAGTATTTCATACCTGGAGCAAGCAAAATTTCTGCTGGAGCAAAAAAGTTAGATTGTAAAACACCATCAGCATCTTCTGTTTCTGTTATTTGTGTTTTTAAACTTGCTAAAAATGAATAACTCCATGCAGATGTATTCTCAGCAGAAACATTATAACCTGCAACTGATAATAATTCTAATCTATCAACTGCTTTAGAAAAATCTGAATCTGCACCTACTTTTTGTATTTGATATTGTAGTAAACCTATATTATCCCAAGTTGTACGATCTTTTTTATACTTTGCAAATAGATTACCTAATGCACCAATAGTTGTTGTTGGATCACCACCACCATCTGTCCAGTTAGTAAATGAAGACTGGAAAAAAGTCAAACCTGCATCTCCTCCTAAATCCCAGTTACTTGTTTCTTCTTCTTGTGCCATCACATTATTAAATGCGAAAACTAAAAATAATCCTAAAATTGTTAATTTTAAATTCATTACTTGTTTGTTTAGTTTATAATTTTTAATGATTAATTGTAGTAATTTTCAATTTATATAATTTCAGACGGAGCTTTAATAAAAAGTCATTCTTGATAGTAGAAAACAGAAAAAAAAAATAGTATTCAATGAAAAATTCTATTGATATGGTTTATCAAGTCACAAATTAGGCTAATTCTGTATAGTTATTGCAGATGATTATAATTAGTTTATACTATAGTTTTCTGTTATTTAATTTTTTAAATATCTACTTCAATGATATTTTATTCTAAAATAGAGAACTTTCCTATTGAAAACTGGTTGTTTTTGAGTGGAAATTGCATTTTGACGATTTTTTTTAAAAAAAGTTGCGTTTGAATATTATTTTTTTTCTATTTATTCTTAATATTACGTTATCAAGGTATTAGTTACCTCCCTAAAAAGCAAAATCCACCAAACAATTTGAATGAACTATCTTAACAGAAGTTCATAAGAGACAAAAAACTGAGTTATGAGAAAGGTGATTTTAGCTTGCGGATTATTATTGTTTTTTGTAATAAATAGTTTCGCACAGAAAAGTGATAATGAAAAGAAAGTTTATCCTGCTGTTTTTCAAATAGGTGAATTGCCATCTACTTTTGAAGAATTAAGTGAAGGTTATGATAAAGCATTAATTGAAGTTTGTAATGATGATATGAGAAAAGCACATCGTCAATGGCAAACTTTGTTAAAAGCAATGGAAAAAAATAGTATTCAAAATAATTTTGATTTAAAAGGAATCAAAATGTGGTTGAAAGTGTTTTGGAATGAAGATGGAACAATTGAACATATTGCATTTCACTTGAAGCCGAATTCTAAAAATGTGAATAAAGAAAAATTAGAAAAATTCTTAAATAACTTTATTAAAACCTATAAAGGAAAAGTTGTAACAAATCAAAAGGAAAATTTTTCACAATATAGTACTGCATCATTTCCTACTTTACCTTACTTAAAGTAGTGATTGAAAATACAAATAAAAAACCCTTTCAACATTAGTTGAAAGGGTTTTTTATTTGTTCTTCACTTCTAAAATGCAATCTCTTAACAATAATACTACAAATCCTTCGGTATTGTAAATGTAATTAATATTAGTTTTTTGATATATTTGTGTGTAAAGATGAAATATATTTTATTAATTTACATATATAACTGATTGATAAAATACCTTTTTGTGAACCTAATTATTACTACTTCATGATTATAAAGTAATTGAATAATGATTATGTCAATTGATTTAGAATCTTCATTGAATTACTTTATTATGAATTTTAGACTATAAATTTTATGAAAACATTCAACCTACTAATAGTAATGTTAGCATTATTCGTTTTCGCAGCTTGTTTGCCAACAAGTAATACTACAGTGCGAGACGTCAGTAATCCTGGTGCTAATCAACTTGTTAATGAAAACAGTCCTTATTTATTAAAACATGCATATAATCCTGTGGATTGGCATCCTTGGAATGAGGCAAGTTTGAAAAAAGCTCAAGATGAGGGCAAAATGTTATTAATCAGTATTGGTTATTCCGCTTGTCATTGGTGTAATGTAATGGAAGAAGAATCTTTCATGGATACTACTTTGGCGAAATTGATTAATGAAAACTTTATTCCAATTAAAGTGGATAGAGAAGAACGACCAGATATTGACGATATTTACTTGACAGCTTGTGAAGTATCATCAGGTAAAAATTGTGGTTGGCCACTTAATGCTTTAGCACTTTCAGATGGAAGTCCATTTTGGGCAGGAACTTATTTTCCGAAAGATCAATGGACAAGAATTCTATCTTATATGGTAGAAGAAAGTCAGACAAATCCTGCAAAAGTAGAAGCTTGGGCAGATGATATTGTTAACGGACTTTTCTCTAAGGAAGATATTCCAGTTTTAGAGGATAAACCGACTTTCTCTTCAAGAAGTTTAGATCAAATCACCAGCAAATTATTAAAATCTATTGATTTTCAGAATGGAGGAAGTGATGCTAAGTTTAAGTTTCCGATGCCGAATAATTATCAGTTCCTTTTGAAAAATTATGCATTGACGAATAATGAAAAGGCATTAGAAGCAGTACAAGTCAGTTTAGATAATATGGCTTCAGGTGGAATTTATGACCATATTGGTGGTGGATTTTCTCGTTATTCAACTGATGCAGAGTGGAAAGTTCCACATTTTGAAAAAATGCTTTATGATAATAGTCAAATGGTAAGTTTATATTCAGAAGCTTATCGAGCAACTAAGAATAAATTATACAGAGAACGTGTTTACGAAACATTAGATTTTATCTCGTCAGAAATGACTTCACCAGAAGGTGGATTTTATTCTTCGTATGATTCAGATGTAGATGGTGAAAAAGGTAAATTCTATGTTTGGACTGCAGATGAAATTGACGATGTAGTCTCTGATGAAGATGCAGAAACCTTATTTAAAGATTTGTATAATGTAACCAAAAATGGAAATTGGGAAAACGGGAAAAATGTTTTATACATGAAGCGTTCTCCTTTATTCACAGCGAATAAATTTGGGTTAGATTTAGATGAGTTTGATGTTAAAGTTAATAAGGCAAAAAAAGAATTAAAAAGAGCAAGAGATTTAAGAGGGAAACCTGTATTAGATGATAAAGTTTTGACTGCTTGGAATGCTTTAATGCTGAAAGGTTATGTTGATGCTTATCGTACATTCAATGAACCTGAGTTTTTGGCTGCAGCTTTGAAAAATGCTCAATTTTTAAAGAATGAAATTACAGCTAAAGATGGTAAATTAACAAGAAACTATAAAGATGGAAATGCTGTAATTAATGGCTTCTTAGATGATTATGCGCTACTTGCAGATGCTTATATTGGTTTGTATCAAGTAACTTTTGATGAACAATGGATATTTGAAGCAAAGAAATTAACAGATTATGCAATGGCACATTTCTTTGATGAAATTACAAGCACATTCTATTATACTTCTGATTTAGATGCACCGTTGGTTACTCGAAAAAGAGAATTAACAGATAATGTAATTCCAGGTTCTAACTCAATGATGGCAAAGAATCTTCATAATTTAGGGATTTATCTTTTTGACATGATGTACGAAGATATTGCTAAAAATATGGTTGGAAATATGTTACCAACAATTACTGCTGCGGAAGCACCAAATTTCTATACGAATTGGGGAATAGTATTAACAGATTTCATTTATGAACCATTTGAAGTAGCAATTGTAGGAAATGATTTTGCACGATTGAGACAACAGTTGGATAAAAACTATATTCCTAATATGTTACTTTTAGGTGGAATGGAAGAAGGCTCAATAGAATTGTTAGATGGTAAATTAATCAAAGGAGAAACAACGATTTATGTTTGTAAAAACAAAGTTTGTAAGTTTCCTGTGAATACCGCTGCGGATGCTATAGAATTAATGAATGAATAGTTTTTATTGAGAAATAAAAACTAAACTTAAAAGGGTTTTGAAATCTTAGATTTCAAAACCCTTTTTTAGTAGTATCGCTTTACGTGATTTCTTTTACTAATAATATTTTTACAAATCGAACCCAATATCTTTTCGATAGTTTTTACCTTCAAAATCAATCTTGGTAGCGTTTTTATTAGAAATCGCTAAAGCTTCTTTGTAAGTATCTCCGTAGGAAGTGATTGCTAAAACTCTACCGCCATTTGTGAGAATTTTACCATCTTGCTTTTTAGTTCCTGCATGGAATAAAATACTATCAGAAACAGTTTCAAATCCAGTCATTAATTTTCCTTTTTCATAGCTTTCAGGATAACCGCCAGAAACTAACATAATTGTAGTGGCTGCTTTTTCTTCGATTTCAATCGTTTGTTCATCCAGTTTTCCTTTTGCAGTCGCATAAAGTAATTTGGCTAAATCACTTTTGATTCGTGGTAAAACAACTTCTGTTTCTGGATCACCCATTCTACAATTGTATTCAATCACGAAGGGTTCATTATTCACTCGAATTAAACCAATAAAGACAAAACCTTTATAAGCGATTACTCGATTTTTCAAACCTTCAATTGTTGGAATTACGATGCGTTCTTCTACTTTTTGCATCATTTCAGCATCTACAAAAGGTGGAGGCGAAACAGCTCCCATTCCTCCAGTATTCAAACCAACATCACCTTCACCAATTCTTTTATAATCTTTTGCAACTGGCAAAATTTTATAATTATTACCATCAGTCAAAACGAAAACAGAAAATTCTATTCCATCTAAAAATTCTTCTATGACTACTTTTGAACTCGCATTTCCAAACTTCCCAGCCAACATTGCTCGAAATTCAGTTTGCGCTTCTTCAATATTATCTAAAATTAAAACACCTTTTCCTGCCGCTAAACCATCAGCTTTTAGAACGATAGGTGGAGTTTGAGTTGCAATATACGCAACGCCTTCTTCTATATTCTCTCCCGTAAATTCTCTATAACCTGCTGTTGGAATATTATTTTCTGCCATAAATACTTTTCCATAAGCTTTGCTTCCTTCCAATTTTGCACCTTCTTTTGAAGGACCAATCAAAGCAATATCTTTTAGTGCAGCGTCTTCTTGAAAAAAGTCATAAATACCTCTAACTAAAGGTTCTTCAGGGCCAACAATCACCATTTCGATTGCATTTTCTAATACAATCTTCTTTACTGCTTCAAAATCATTTGGATTGACATTAATATTAATTCCTAATGTATCTGTACCTGCATTTCCAGGTGCAATAAACAATTTATCACACAATTCACTCTGCGTAACTTTCCAAGCAAAGGCGTGTTCTCGACCGCCACTTCCTAATAGTAGAATATTCATTTTATGTATTAAAATATTTGATATTAATTATACGTTGCAAAAATAGGTATAAAAATAAAAATCAAGGGCTAGGTAAGCGGAAATAATTCCTTTTCACATCAATTAGAGATTATGAATAAATTCCGACAATAAAAAGAGTAACCAATATCAACTATACTCGTTAATACATATAATCGAATTATTTACTAATTTCGTGAGAGCAAATATAATCATCAAAAATGTCTGACATATTAAAAAATATTAAACCTTATCAATATTTAGTTTGGTTAGGATTGATATTTATCACTTTTTTTGCAATTTATACACCAAGTCAATTCTTGTTTAAAGAATTGGCAAAGTTTGGTGTACAAGTGATGTTCATTTGCTTAATATTAGGTTTATTATTCCTAATGATAAGAGATGCTCGTTCTATGTGGGTGAGTTTGATTTGTTGTGGTGTTTTGTGTTTACATTTAAGAACGCGAGAGCCTTTCTATCCAATTCAATATGGTACTATTTTTAAAATTGCTCATATTAATTTAGGAAATAGTACAGATTATGAAGCGACTATAAAATCTATATTAGAAAGTAAAGCAGATATTATTTCTTTCCAAGAATTGGATCCGAATTGGGATTTTGTATTACAAGAGAAACTCAAAGAAAATTATCCTTACGAAAAAACAATTATTAGTTTAGGCGTTTATAATCCAGCTGTTTATTCCAAATATCCTTTCAATCAGATTGATACTTTTCATTATAAAGAAGCACCGAATATACATGGATGTGTGACGATTGAAGATCAAAAGGTACATTTCGTTACAAGTACGACTATGCCGCCAGTTGACATGGATGCTTATGATGAAATCAAAAACCATTTATTAAAAATCGGCGATTTTGCAGCTGATATAGATAAGCCAATTTTAGCTTTAGGAGATTATAATGTTGTGATGCACTCTGATGAAATATCTGCTTTGAAAACTCGTGGACATCTAAAAGATAGTCGTAGAGATTATTCTCCAATCACACAAAATCCTTATGATCATATTTTGTACTCTTTACATTTAGAATGTACCAATTTTCTATCTGTAAATGAAGAAGGAGGAAATAAAATCGGTATTGTCGGAACATATCAATTCAATCGAAATTATGAAAAAGAAAACTGAAATCCAGAAACGAATTGATAGTTTTGGTTATGCTTTCAAAGGGATTAAAGATTTATTTCTAACACAACCTAATGCACGAGTTCATTTAGCTTTTTCTATTTTAGTGATTTTTGCAGGCTTCTTTTTTAATATTTCTACAACAGAATGGATAATTTGTATTTTACTAATTGG
>CAZEOC010000045.1:0-14699 GCA_964513525.1 uncultured Saprospiraceae bacterium
CATACTGTTTTGGTCGTAGAACACAATATGGAAATTATAAAATCTGCAGATTGGATAGTTGATTTAGGTCCAGGTGGCGGAGAACATGGCGGAAATTTGGTTTTTATGGGAACGCCTGAAGATTTGGTAAAATGTAAAGATTCGCATACTGGATTTTATTTGAAAGAGAAACTTTGATAATGGACAATTGATAATTAAATGCAAATGAATACTTTTCGTAAAATAGCTTTTTTACTCTTAGTTTTATTAGTTATTATTTCCTGTCGTCATACTGTTGAAAAACAGCAAAACATTGTTAATACAGATATTCAAGGATTAAGAGAGCAAATTGAAATACCTTTTAAAGTCGATTCTACTTATTGGACGATAATTGGAAAAGGAGATGGTTGGGAAGGATTTGTTGATTACGATTTATTTGCAATAATTTATCCATCATTGAAATCAGATTTGGATAGTTTGAAATTACAATTAGAAAAGAAAGACTTGAATTATGATGTAAAATATTCGAAGGAATCTTTCCCAAAATGGTTCATTAAAAAATCAAATAATATCATTTTAGAAATGGACAATTACAATAAAATAAAAGTGGAAACTTATGAAATTGGTTTGTTTAGGAAAGGTGGATTTCTTCATGGTTTATGCTTCTTTGGCGATGATAAAATATTTGTAATTATGAATACTAATTGACACATCAAAAAAACAAAAAAGGTGATTTGCATAAATGCAAATCACCTTTTTTAATACTCCAATTCATAATCTGACAGCAAAGCGGTCTGACAGCCAAAGTCGGTCTGAAACCTGACTTCTTACTTAATCATATCATTCATAATAGATAAAGTTTCTTTCAACTGCATATCTTTGCGTAAACCTTTGTGCCATTCTTCGATACGAGCTTTTTTAGATTCATCTTTTTCGATGCTTTCCATATCTGCATCTAAAGAAGCAACATTTAATTCTTCAACTTCTTTTTCTAATGCTTCCAAAGCTTTATTTTCTTTATCTATAGCATCTACTTCTGCACGATAATTCTCTAAATTTAATGAATATAAAGTTTCATCACGACGTTCTTTAAAGCGTTTTGCATTTTTATCAATTGCAGCTAAAGTTACATCACTCATTACACGAGTTGAACTATTTTTCTTCAAGCTATTCATCACTTTCATAGTTGTCTCGTCATATTTTGCAGCAGGGATTTCATCCCAACCTAAAGGAAAATCTTCTTCTTTTTCACCAACAACTAAGTAAGTATAATCATCTGGAATTACAATATCAGGTGTTACTCCTTGTAATTGTGTTGTTCCACCGTTTACACGGTAAAATTTAGATGTTGTTAATTTAACAGAACCTAAAGGCATTAATTCTGCATAATCAGAACTAATCATTCGGTCTAAATCAATAAACTGTTGAACTGTTCCTTTTCCAAAAGTTGGAGAACTACCAACGATTACTGCACGACCATAATCTTGCATTGCAGCAGCTAAAATTTCTGATGCAGAAGCAGAAAACGCATTTACCATGATAATTAATTTACCATCATAGTGTACACCTTCATCTGAATCTCTCAAAACTCTTGCCTTACGGTTGCGTTGTTTTACTTGTACAATTGGTCCTTCATCAATGAACAATCCGCCCATTTCTACAACATCACCTAAAGATCCGCCACCGTTATTACGTAAATCTAAAATTACACCGTCAACATTTTCTTTCATTAATTTTGACAATTCATCTTTTACGTCTGTAGCACATCTTCTACCTCCATTTCTTTGAAAATCTGTATAAAACTTCGGTAAATGAATAAAACCAATTTTTTTGTCTCCATCATTCAAAATCGCTGATTTTGCATAACTTTCTTCCATTACAACAATATCACGAACGATAGGAATGATTTCTTTTGTATTATCACGTTTCTTAACTGTTAAACGAACCTCAGAACCTTTTTCACCACGAATCATACTTACGACATCGTCAATTGGCATATCCGCAGCATCAACTGCTTCCTCTTCCCCTTGTGCAACTGCCATAATTTTATCTCCAACTTCTAAGTCACCTTGTTTCCAACATGGACTTCCTGTAACAATACGTACAACTTTGATGTATTTTCCATCTTCTTGTAATGAAGCTCCAATTCCTTCTAAACGACCTGACATTGAAATATCAAAATTCTCTTTGTCTTGTGGTGGGAAATAGTTCGTATGCGGATCATATGCCGCTGTTACACTATTTAAAAACATACTCACTCGATCTTCACGGTCAATTTTTCCCATTCTTTTGAACCAATCGTTATGTGTTTTTAAAACTTTTGCACGAGCTTCTTTTTCTAATTCTGCATAAGTTTTCGGTGCTAAATCTTTACCGTTATCTGCTACTTCTTCATCTTCAATCAAATCAGCCAAACGAGTCATCACTTGAAACTTCAATGATTTTCTCCAAATCTCTCTTAATTCTTTCTCGTTTTTAGCAAATTTCAATTTTTCACCATCTGTTTCTACTTTTTCTTCAACTGTGAAATCAAAAGGTTCTGCTAATATTTCTTTGTAATATCCTTGAATCTGCCCTTTACGTTTTTCAAATAAATCTATAGAAACATTTAAAAAGTCTAATTGACCACTTTTTACTTGATTATCTAAAACTGTTTGATATTTTGTTAACTTCTTAACATCAGATTGTGTTAAAAATCGTTTTCCATTATCTAAGCGTTTCATATATAAATCATATACACGTTCAGAAAATTCATCATTCAAGGCTTGTGGTTGATAATGTAACTCTTGTAAACCTTCAACGACTAATTTAACTAATAAACGTTCTTTCTCTTCTTCTTGCTGTTGTAAATAGTTGGGTAAAGTTGCACTTGCCAATATGATTAAGCCCAAAATTGGTAATAATACAATCTGTCTAAACTTCATAGTTCTGTTCCTTTTATTAATAATTTAAATTATTTTCAATTCGCTTGGAATTATAATATTGTTTGAATGTGATACTGCAAAATTTTAGCCACATCACATTTATTCTAACGGAATAACCTTAATAAAGATACCTGCAAACACGTTATTTATGATAACTATTACTTCCAATAACTGTTTTTTAACATTATTATTAAATGTTAAGAAAAACTTAATTGTGTTGTAATTTCTACGTTACAAGTTCTAATTTTTAACAAAATGATGTATTCTATTTTAATGAAATAGATTTTTTAAAAAAGTAAGACGAAGGATTTTTTAGAAACCTCAACACTCAACCTATAATTTGTTTTACAAAATTGGAGCATATTAGCGCTACATAGTAAAACAAAGTCTAAAGCTAAACTCAATCTAATTCGTCAATTTGTTGTACAAAATGGACTTATCAATTGGTGAGTACTACTATTGGCGAAAGCCATTTTATCTTTATAAAGTAGTTCACTCCAACCTGCCCGAATATGTTATTTCTGCGGGTTTTCAATTCAAAATCTACAACTCGTCTTACAGTCCATAATTATCGATTAAATAAACCAAAGAAAAAATAGAGGCAACGCCCAAATCTAACTCTCGTTTATTTACCGTTTGGAAAGTATCATTTGCCGTATGATGAAAATCAAAATAACGTTGTGAATCGGGAATAAATCCAATCAATAATCCTTTCTGACTTTTTAATCTTGAAATATCTGCTCCGCTTCCACCTTTTGACAAAGTCAATCCATAAGGCGCTAATAAAGATTCATATTTTTTGAACTTTGCAAAACGTTCTGGGAAAGTGGCTGGATCGCCTTCGCAACCAAAACCTCTTGGCGTAAATCCTCCTCTATCAGATTCGACAGCTGCTAAATGAAACTCATTATTTTCATTTGAATATTTTGCATAAGCTTTAGAACCTTGTTGTCCATTTTCTTCATTCATAAATAAAACACAACGGATAGTATGTTTTGGTTGATAATTCATAGTTTTCATCATCTGCAAAACCGCCATTGAATGGACACAACCTGAACCATCATCATGTGCACCTTCGCCAACATCCCAAGAGTCTAAATGTCCACCTACTAAAATAATTTCTTCTGGCTTTTCACTTCCTTTGATTTCACCGATTACATTATAAGATAATTTATCACCCATTATCTGACAAGTCGTTCTGAAATATAGATTAACGGTTTCATCTTGTTTAATAATCTGACTCAATAAATTAGCATCAATTGTACTTACAGCAATCGAAGGAATTGGGTCAACTCCTTCATTATAACGGCTATTTACAGTTACACCAGTATGTGGAACATCATCAAGTGAAGGAGTCGCAGAACGAACTATAGCACCAACTGCACCATAATTTGCCGCAATCGCTGGTCCATGAACTCTCTGATCTACACAACCTCCATATGCTGCAAATGTGTTTAATTGAGTTACATCCGCAGGACGATTAAAGAATACTATTTTTCCTTCTATCGCTGCTTTTCCTAATTCCTCTACTTCATCCAAACTCTGTACTTCAATTACTTCTGCCGTTAAGCCATATTTACCTGTTCCTATTGAATTACCTAAAGCAATAACTGATAAATCGACAGTTCCCATTGTTTTAGAATTAACAATTCTTCCAACTTCTTTTTCTCCTCGCTCCCAATGCGGTACATAACAGGGTTGCAACCAAACTGTATCCAAACCCAATGTATCTAACATCTGACGAGTATATTCTACTGCCGCCATTGCTTCAGGAGAACCACTTATTCGACCTCCAATATTCGTTGTTAAACTGTATAACCAATCATAAGCTTGGCTTTTTGTTAAGGTTTCTGCATAAATATCTTTAATCTTAAATGCATCTTCATCTGTTTGTGCTGTAACTGAAAAGTAACAAATACTTAATAATCCTATTAATACAAGGTTTTTCATAATTTCTATTTTAATAATTCTATCTATTGCGATGAAGTTAATCAGATAATTCCATTTCTGGCATTAATTTCCAATCTTAGTACGGCGAAAATTTCAATTTTTCATTTAAAAATAGGAAAGGTAATCAACTACTTTTCAATGAAAATAGAGAAAATAAAATTAATTTACGACTTGACAATAAAATGACATTTTAGAATTAAGAATATTATTCTGTAAGCATTTTTTAATTCAAATAATATTTTTTAGACCGATTGGTTTGTGAATTTTGTTAGGTTTTGAAAGCCTACAAAATTCCATAATTGAATCTTAGTTTCCAATCAACACTAAGGAACTTGCATTGTGTTGTTTTTCATCCTATATTTGCGTTATAATTAATTACATAAGTTGTGAACCTTTTATTATTAATTATAGTTTATAGGATTCATAATCATTGGCATACAAATTGATTTATACAAGATATATAACAATTCAAAAATATTTTTCCTGAATATTCAGGAATTAAGATCATAATTTGGTTTTATTTGGTTAGGGCTGAGGTGACGCAAAATGTGTCGCCTCTTTTTTTTGTAAATTACCAAAACAAAAAGCCTCAATAGTTCAACTTGAACTATTGAGGCTTTTTAATGCTACTTACTCAATCAATTGTTTTATCTAACTTTAGCACTCATAGGATAACGTACTTTTTTATAACTTTTTAAAACCGCTTTTGCACTTCCAACAGAAAGTGGCGATTCAATTTGCAATGGAATTTTATTTTTATCATCAGAAGCCCAAATTGTCATTCCACTTGTATCATTAAAAACTTCTCCTTTCACAACCTCAGGCATTAATTTAAAAGTATTGAAAGTCCCCAAATCTTTTATTTTTTTAGTTTCTCTTCCAGCAAATCTTGTATCTAAATTATATTTGTGTTTATCTAAATAAATTCTAACTGGGAATTTATCTCCAGAATCCATTTTATCATAATCTTTATTTCGTACATAATAGATAATTGATAGTACATCATGCATACAATTGTCCATTCCAAAAATAAATTTCCTTGTTTTATCTTTTGTTTTTCCACGATAAGAACGTATTTCCATTTTATCATGGTCATATTTCATCATATCATATAACTTATACCCACCTTCCTGTACATTTCGAATTGCAGTCCGAGGCAACATCGTTTTCTTGTCTACCCAAACTTTATACTCATCTCTCACCTTAAAAACCCAATCATAAGATTCATAGGTTTTTCCTTTCGCTGAAATATAATACTTATCCCCTTGATCCATTACTTTGAAAGTAACTTCACCAGCAGCAATCCAAACAAAGTTCCAATTATAATAGACTTTATAAGTAAGTTCTTCTCCTGTAATAAATGTTGAATTATCAATAGAACAAAGTGCATCATCAGCTTTTGAAATAATATTTTCCACCGATGATTGAGTAATTTTTTCTTGATTTTTACTACTTGTAAACGATGTTAAAATAACCATTAACATTAATAAAATCAAGATGTTACGCATTTTCAATATCTTCATAATTAAAAGATTTTAAAATATTTGCACTCATCACGAAACCTATTCCCACTAACGAAGGTAATAGAACGTTTAGTGTAAAAACACCAAAACTCGAAGCTAAAATTGCTATCTGATTATCAGAAAAAGCACTCCAAATTGTTATCGCAACTTCTCCACGTAAAATTAGACGTAAAAACGGAGGAACTGGTAACATCAATTGAATTGCATAATCTGCTAAAATCAACAAATAAAGTGTTAAAAAACTGCTGTAAATACCAAAAAATCTTAAAAAACAGTAATACTGTAAAGAATAGATAGTAAGTTTTAATGAAGCAAGAAATAATAAAGTCCATAAATCCGAAGTATCAAAAGATTTTAAGGTTTTTAGTGCTGCTTCATTTTTTTTATTAAATAATCTGATTGCTTTTAATAATGGAATCATTACATCTACTTTGAAATAAATAAACCATAAAAGCAAAAATATTAAACTATAAAAACCAACTATTACCCAAAATCCAAGTCCTTCAATATCTGAAAAAAGTAATAAGTAATAAAATATTCCTATTCCCCCAAATGTAATCAAAGCAACTTGTTGAGCTATATTTCCAACTCCTGTTGCTAAAGCTACTTCCCATTTTTTATTTGTATCTATAAATAACAATCTACCACCATAATCTCCTATTTGTCCTGGCGTCCAAAAAGATAAAGCAGTTCCTGCTAGAATAGATTTAATGATTTGGGTATAAGTCGGTTGAACAATTTTTTTAATTGCTAATTGCCACTTTTTAGCTTCAAAAATATACGTTATTGGTAATAATAAAAAAGCAAAAACAAGCCAGTACAAATCTCCATTAAACAGTTGCTCCTTAAACATTTGCCATAAGTCCGAAATGTTTTCTTTCGCTAAAGTCTGTTTATAAAAAGCCCAACTTGCACCTGCCAAAACCAATGCTTTAATTATAATATTTAGCCACTTATTTTTTATTATTCGTTTAATTTTTGACATGAAATACTACTTAATATATTTTTTATAAATCTAATTTTTAACAAAGCTACGTATTTTAGATAAGTCTGTGTTTTATCTACTAAAGATTAGACTTTATTTAATTTTATTACCTTACTTTTTTATTAAAATAATACTTCTTACGAGTTTGAAATAAGTTTGAAAACTTATTTATTCAATAGAAATTTTTGTTAAATGATTCTTATCACTTTTTTATTTATTATTCCAATGTATATTTGCAAAATTGAAACGTTACTAATAATATGAAAACTGCTTTAGCGACATCTTTATTAATATTAGTCACTTTGATTACACTCAAAGAAGCGGTTTATATTGCCTTATTTCAAGCAAATCAAGATTACATTGCTGAAAATTACTGCGAAAATAAAGATATTTTACAAGAGATAAGTGAACGAACTTGTCAAGGAAAATGCTATGTTCAAAAAGTGATTGTAGAAAGCAATAATAATGATTCTCAAAACCAGATAATTCCTACTTTAGAATTTGAAAAAACAAATTTGATAATTAATAATATCATTTTCAATACCTCAGAAAATACCATTCTAACAACAAAACCTCAAACTCGATTATTAGCAGATAATCAAGGGATTGAGCACACACCTTTTTCACCTCCACAATTTTAATTAAAAATAAAAAATTAGTAATTAATAATATGCTTTTATGAAGATATTCCATTATCTCCATGATAGTTATCATTATTGGTTATTGGTTGTCGTTTCCAATTGTATTAATATTTATTGGAAATGAATAATCATTAACTAATCATCAATTATATAATGAAATCAATATTAACAACAGTTATAGCTGTATTTTTAACAGTTATGAGCTTTGCTTGTGATATTTGTGGTTGCGCTGGTGCAGGAAATACTTTAGGAATTTTACCACATTATCAACGCAGTTTTATCGGAATACGAACACTCTATCAAAGTTATGAGAACGTAAATCCATTGTATGAAAGTGATAATATCCAAGATTATTATACACAAACTAATCTTTGGGGAAGATATGCTTTTGGTAAACGTTGGCAAGCAATAGGCGTTTTACCTTATAATATCAATCATCGAACTTATGACGATAATACGGTTCATGGAATTGGAGATGCTTCTCTATTAATTAATTATAACCTGATTAATACGATAGATAGTTTAGCAATTTTTAGACATCATTTGATGATTGGTGGCGGAGCAAAATTACCAACTGGAGATTTTATGGAAGATGAAAAATTTATAGATATACCAGCTAATTTCAGATTAGGAACAGGCAGTTTTGATGCTTTATTCAATTTAGTTTATACATTACAATATCAAGGTTTTGGTTTTTCTATAAATGCAACTTATCGCTTAACAACAGAAAACCAAACGAGAAGTTATAAGTTTGGAAATCAGACAAGTATAACCAGTTTTTTATTCTATCAACAACGAAAAGAAAATTGGGCTTTTCAACCTTATATTGGTGGAAATTTTGAACATTTGGAAAAAGATACGCATTATAATGCAGAACAAATTGGAACCGGAGGAACTGCATATTATGGTTTAATCGGAACAGAAGCTGCATACAAACAAACTTCTTTTGGAGTGAATTATCAAATGCCATTAAAGCAAAATTATGCAGATGGCGAAATTGAAAACCGAGGTCGTTTAACTGCCTCCATTACTTATATATTTTAAATATATATCAAGATAAAATTTCCTATTATTCTAATAACACCTCTACAAATAAGAGGATAAAAAATTAAACGATGAAAAAATTAAATTTATTAACGATTGCTATATTATTTGTATCGACTTTATTTGTAATCTCATGTAATGATGATGGAACAGTAGAACCTGCCACAACAGGAAAAGTTACATTAGAATTTGAACATGTTTTTGATGGTGCGGCTTTCACTTTTGGAGAAGAATATATTACTTCAAATGGAGATTCAATTACGCCTTCAACATTAATTTATTACGTTTCTAATATTTCATTATCTAATGATGACGGAAGTGTAGAACATGTAATTGATGAAAGTTACTTTTTAGTAGATGCTTCTAATGAAACAAGTTTGAAATTAGAATTATCAGATATTCCTAATGGCGAATACACAAAAGTAAACTATACAATTGGTGTAGATGCTGCTCGTAATACAGATGGTGCACAAGATGGTGCTTTAGACCCTGTGAATGGTATGTTTTGGTCATGGAATATGGGTTATATATTCATGAAACTTGAAGGAACTTATGGTGCAAATGCAGATGAATTCCGTTACCATATTGGTGGTTTTGATAGAAATGCAAATGCGGATAATGTTTTAGAATTAACATCAGATGTACCAAGTGGAACTTCAATTGTAATTGATGGTTCTGATTCAGAAGTACATTTCATGGTTAATTTTGCAGAATTCTTCAAAAATCCAACTGATTTTGATATTCCTGCAACTCCAGTAGTTGTAATGCCAAATGCTGATTCTGAAGTATTATCAACAAATTATCAGGATATGTATATGATTCATCACGTACATAATGAGTAAAAATTAAACCTTAGATATTAGGCATTAGACTGTTTCATTTTTTGATAGAAACGGCTAATGTCTAATATTAATTCAAATTAGTATCACATTATAATACTAACATCTAAAATGAAATATTTCCTTTTCATATTAATCATTATTTCATGGGCAAGTTGCTCAGATGATGGACTTAAAGACGGACAAATGCCTTTAGGACATAATCCTTCAGAATTTGGTGAACCTGTTTATGATTTTGATGGTAATGAATTAACTGAAGAAGGATTTGAATTAGGAAGAGCTTTATTTTATGACCCAATTTTATCAAAAGATAGTACTATTTCTTGTTCGAGTTGTCATCAACAAGCTGTTGCTTTTGCACACGCAGCACACGATTTAAGTCATGGTTTTGATGGACTATTAGGCACTCGAAATACAACGCCAATTTTTAATAATCGTTGGTTAACTTCCTTTTTTTGGGACGGCGGCGGAAATCATATTGAATTAATTCCTCTAAATGCCATCACAAATCCTGTAGAAATGAACGAGGATTTGGCAGTTGCTTTAGAAAAATTGAATCGTAGTGTAAAGTATACTACCTTATTCAAAGACGCTTTTGGAATTACTGAAATTAAAAGTGCTAATCTTTTTCATGCTTTAACACAATTCACTGGTGCAATTAATTCTGACAATTCTAAATATGACCAAGTTAAACGAAACGAAACAGTTTTTTCAAATAGCGAAGCTCAAGGTTATAGTTTATATTTAACTCATTGTTCTAACTGTCATACAGAACCATTATTTACTAATCATGAATTTATTAATAACGGTTTATCAATCAATCGTTTTAATGATGAAGGCAGAAAAGGAATTACTTTTAATGATACTGATTTAGGGAAATTTCGAGTGCCAACTCTACGGAATATTGAGCGAACAAGTCCATATATGCACGATGGAAGTCTTGCAACTTTAGAAGCCGTTTTAGCACATTACGAAAACGGAATTGAGCAATCTGCAACTTTAGCACCCGAATTGCAAAACGGAATTATATTAACTGAAACAGAAAAAACGGATTTAATTAATTTCCTATATACTTTGACGGATTATACTTTATTAGAAGATGAGCGATTTTCGAATCCAAAGTAAAATTCATCTTTTATAAAGTCTGTCTAAAATATTTCAAAAATCAGCTTATTGGATTCTTTTTCGGTAATCATTTATCTAATTAAAAAAATAAAAAAGTCAAGTAAGAAAAGCCAACCTGCTCAAAAAAATATTAAATTTAGTTTTCCAACTCAATAAAAACTAAATCTAATGAAACAATTTTTTCTAATTTTAATACTATTTGCCCTCACTCAATCTTCTATTTCTGCACAATTTCAAGATAATTTTGCTGATGGTAATTTTACACAAAACCCAGAATGGTTAGGCGATACCGCTAATTTTATTATTAATACTAATAATGAATTACAACTAAATGCACTTACTGCTGGAAATGCTCAACTCTATGTAGAAGCACCAACTTCTGACTCCACGATTTGGGAATTTTATTTTAAAATGGATTTTTCTCCTTCTTCTGGAAATCAATTAAAAATATATTTAGCTTCGGATAATTCGGATTTCTCTTCTAATTTGAATGGTTATTTTTTACAAATTGGAGAATCGGGAACAAATGATGCTTTAGAATTTTATCGACAAGATGGAAATTCAGAAACACTTTTATTAAGAGGAACGGACGCCGCTTTAGGTGGTAATTCTGCGATTGCAAGTGTTAGAATCATTCGAGATGAGAATGATAATTGGACAATTTTAGCAGACTATTCTGGTGGAAACAATTACATTTCCGAAGGTTCTATAATAGACGGAACGTATCAATTCGGGCAATATTTTGGAATACAATGTCAATATACTTCTACAAGAATTGATAAATTTTTCTTTGATAATTTCTTTATCAATCCACTTTATTTTGATACAGACGCACCAGAATTATCTCAAATTACGGTTGAAAGTGCGAACGAAATTAGTTTATTATTCAACGAAAGTATTGATATTATCACGGCATCTGATATTACAAATTATACCGTAAATAACGGAATTGGAAATCCGAATCAAGCAATAATTGATGCAAACGATAATCGAAAAGTCAACTTACTTTTTAATAATAATTTCCAAGATGGCTTAACCAATCAAATTCAAATTATCAATATTGAAGATGAAGAAGGAAATGCAATTACTTCTGAATCTGTTGATTTTACTTATATCGAAGTAGAAACCGCAACAATTTATGATATTATTATCAATGAAATATTTGCAGACCCAACACCGAGTATCGGTTTGCCAGAAGTAGAATTTATTGAAATTTATAATCGGTCGAATAAGAATTTTTCCTTAGAGAATTATACTTTTTGGGATAATACCAATACTATTATATTTCCAAATGAAACCTTACAAGCTGGTGAATATGCGATTATTTGTGATTTAGATGAAGTTGATTTATTCACTTCTTTTGGAAAAGTAATTGGTTTAGAAAATTTTCCTTCGTTGACGAATGGTGGAGAATTATTACAAATTAGAAATGAAAATAATGAATTAATTGATGCCGTAGAATATGATGATAATTGGTACGGAACAGACAAAGATAATGGCGGCTGGACACTCGAACGGATTTTCATAAATCAACCTTGTTTGTCGGGTTCAGAAAATTGGTCAGCATCTGAAAATTTAATTGGCGGAACGCCAGGAACAGAAAATTCAATTGTTCAGTTTGAGAATGACGAAATAGCACCGATTTTATTAGATGCTTTTCCCGATTCTATCAATAGAATTCGATTGATTTTTAATGAACAATTAGATATTAATACAGCAGAAAACAGTGCAAATTATTCGATTGATAATAATGTAAATATTACAAATGTAACTTTAGAATTCCCGAATAACAATACTGTTTTATTAGAATTATCAAACGATTTAATTGAAAGTACAATTTATACAATTACTGTTCAAAACATTGTAAATGATTGTATTGGTAATAGTTTCAGCTCGACAGAAAACGTAATTCAAACGGCAATTCCTTCTGAAATTGAAATTGGTTATTTATTAATAAATGAAATACTTTTCAACCCTCAAACTGGCGGAAATGACTTTGTAGAAATTTATAATCATTCTGATAAAGTATTAAATCTAAACGATTTGAATGTCGGAAGTGCGAATGATGGTTTAATTGATGTTTTAGAACCGATTGAAATCGAACGTTTGATTTTTCCGAATGAATATATTGTCTTAACAGAGAACGAATTAGATATTAAAAGTCGCTACGAAACGGACAATCCAAATAACTTTATAGAAACGGATTTACCGAGTTATCCAGATGATGAAGGTGGAGTTGTTTTGGTAGCGAACGGTGAAATCATCGACCGTTTTGATTATTCCAAAGATTTCCATTTTGAATTAATTGATGATGTTAATGGCGTTTCTTTAGAACGTATTAATTTTGATGCATCTACTAATGATAAAAACAATTGGAACTCCGCAGCATCAACAGTTGGTTATGCAACACCAACCTATCAAAATTCTCAGTTCAGAATGCAAATTGAAAACGAAAATCAAGATAAATTTTGGTTAGAAAAGACAAGTTTTTCACCAAATAATGATGGTTTTGAAGATGCTTTAATTATCAATTATGAATTAGAAACTGGCGATTATGTTGCCACGATTAAGATATTTGATAGCGAAGGAAGATTGATTAAAAACTTGATTTCTAATGAATTATTAGCAACCGAAGGCATCGTAAAATGGGAAGGTTTGACGAGCGATAATACGAAAGCAAGAATTGGAATTTATATCGTTCATATTCAGTATTTTCTACCTGATGGAACAGTTTCCGAAGAGCGAAAAACCTGTGTTTTAGCTGGTGATTTTTGATTTTTTTTAAAACACATAGCTACATAGAAAACATAGTTTTGATGTCAATCTTATTAAAATATTAAATAATAGAAATTTCGGCGAAGTTAAAATGAAAATTATGATTTCTATATAGCTATGTATTGAATCAAAAGCAATAGTTATATATTTGCAATTTTTCAATTAATAATAAAATGGCAATAATCGGTCAAGATATACAACAAGCAGCAAAATTATTACAAGCAGGAGAAGTCGTTGCGATTCCGACGGAAACGGTTTATGGTTTAGCCGCAAATGCTTTAAACTCAGAAGCAGTAACCAAGATTTTCACGACTAAAGAACGTCCGATGACCAATCCTTTGATTATTCATTTGCCGAGTTTGGAAGCTGTAAAAAAATATGTGCTTGAGTTGCCACCTTTAGCCGAGAAATTAGCGGCTATTTTTTGTCCCGGACCTTTGACAATGGTTTTGCCAAAACAACAAAACGTACCAGATTTAGTGACTGCAAATTTGTCAAATGTTGCGGTTCGGATTCCAAATCATCCGTTGACTTTAGAATTATTAAACGCTCTTGATTTTCCTTTAGCTGCGCCGAGTGCAAATCCTTTTGGCTACATTAGTCCGACGACTGCACAACATGTAGAAAAACAATTAGGCAAAAAAATTGACTATATTTTAGATGGCGGTTTATGCCAAAAAGGCTTGGAATCTACGATAGTTGGTTTTGAAAATGAAAACGTAATCGTCTATCGTTTAGGTGCGATTTCACTCGAAGCTTTGTCAGAAATTGTTGGTGATAATTTGATTTTGGATAATCTAAAATTAGAAAAGCCAACTACGCCTGGAATGTTGCCTTTTCATTATTCTCCACACACTTCTTTGTTCTTAACAGCAAATTTGGAAACCGATATTTCTACTTACCAATTAAATAAT
>CAZEOC010000046.1:0-14650 GCA_964513525.1 uncultured Saprospiraceae bacterium
TTGGTGAGTAGAATTAATTCCAGTTTCTTCATTCAGTATTTTCAATACATATTGAATTTATGTTAAATCTTTTTTGTTGATGTATTTCTTCTCTTGTTTCAAAATCATATAACATTTTTGTTCTAAATGTAGAAGGTTAGTTAAGGTTACTACGATTTTATTTTTGTCTATTAATACAGTCAGAAAATACGGATTATTAAAACACAAGTCAAGTTCAAAATCCAAGATTAAATCTCTTTAAAAAACAAGTACTAAATCAATAATAACCTGTATATCAAAATATTATGAAATAAATAATCTTGCTAAACAGCTAACACAACATTCACATAATAAATACTTAACACAAACTTAAACTACGAATAAGCAAATCCTACAAGTCAAATTGTAATTTTGTGGCTCTTTATTTTTTGTTAGAAATTTATAAGTGATGTGGATTAGAGAAATGATAATTAAATTTCGTTTTGGTATAGTACCAACCTATATTTTAGGGATGCTTTCTATTAGCATATTACTATATATATTTTCATTTCCATTTTTTGAGCATATTAGCTTAGTTGACTTTTTTCATAAAAACACCAATAGTTTATCTTTATATAATAATGAGTATTATTCAACAGTAAATTTTATTGCAGCCTTATTACTAATAGGAATTGTCGGTTTAAGTATAGCCATCTTGTTGGGAATTAGCGCTGCAATATTATTAAGTGAGTTCGCCAGAGAACAGGTTGTAGAACGATTAAAACTTATAATTGAATATATTGAATTAATTCCGCCAGTTCTTTTTGGTTATTTATTGATGCTTTTGAATTTACAATTTACACAACTAAACGAATATAATTGGTACAATACAATTGCTTATTGTTTCATATTTGGTTTAATGATGTTACCTTCTATTACAGCTAAATTCATAAAAATATTAAGAGGAATTTCTTATGAAACTCGAGAAGGTGTTTACAGTTTAGGGGCTACAAAATCTGAAACTGCTTTTATGGTTTTATTACCGATGCAAATAAAATCGTTTTTGGCAGAAACCATAAAAATAATTGGTCGTACAATCAGCGAAATATTAATAGTATTGTTAGTCGCTGGGCTTATTAAAGAGCGTATTGGCGTAATAATTATCATATTTACTTTAATGATAATTACAGTTTTTATCAATCAATATTTATTGCAAAGAAATCGAGTTCATGGATAATAGTGGTAAAAATATAATATTGACTATTGATAATTTGAAGGTTTTTAAAAACAGAAATTGTGTTTTAAAACCTTTGAATTTACAATTGGCTGAAAATGATATTTTAGCTTTAGTTGGTCCTTCAGGTTGTGGTAAACATATATTATTAAGAGCAATAAATCAATTATTTTCTCCTAAAGATATTTATAATTTTGAGGGAAATATCTTCATTGATAATCAAGATACACGCACAATTCCATTAAAAAAATTACGCCAAACAGTCGGTATGATTTTCGAAGAACCGAACCTTTTTCCGATGAGTATTCAAGAGAATATGCAATTTGGTTTGAAACTAAATGGCATACAAAGTCCATCTAAACTTAATAAACAAGTTAGAATGGCGCTGGAAAAAGTTGGCTTGTGGCAAGAACTTAAACATAAATTGAAACAACCGATTTCTACTCTTAGAACTGACCAACAACAACGCCTTTGTTTAGCACGAACTTTAGTTTTAAATCCTAAAATTATTTTGATGGATAAACCTACATCTTGCTTAAACAGTAGTGCAAAAGCACATTTTGAAAACCTAATCATTGAATTGAAAAAAGATTATACTATCGTAATTGCTTGCGAAGAAAGACAACAAGCTGGAAGAATTAGTAATAAAGTTGCCTTTTTCTATAAGTATAATTTAATAGAAATGGGAGAAACTAAAAATGTATTTGTCCAACCGAAAGAAACATTGACTCAAAACTATATTACTGGTAGAATAAGTTAGTAAAGTGCAAAGAATAAGTTCGACTTAAGGTATAATCATTAAGCATTTAAAATAGTTGGAAATTACCTACTCTTGTAATGCCTAATTGAATTAAAATTTAATAGTTTTGCAATCCATATTTAAAAAATAGTAACAATCTAAAAATACACGAATAATGACAAATTTAGAAGCAGAATTAGGTCAATTAAAAGACCAAGTAATGGGTATGATGCAATTGGTAAGAACTCAATTAGCAAATGCAAATGCTGCATTCATTGGTTTTGATAAGGATTTAGCTCGAGAAGTAATTCATTATGAAAATCGTGTAAATGCAATGGAAATTAGTATTGATCAAGAATGTGAAAAAATCTTTGCCTTGTTCAAACCTGTTGCGGTAGATTTAAGGTTTGTTATCGCTGTACTTAAGGTAAATACACAGTTAGAACGTATTGGGGATCATGCCAAAGCGATTGCAAAATATACGGTTGATTTAGAAAAACCTTATCCAAAAAAGATACTAAATGCACTTCGATTTAATGAAATGGTAGAAACGGTTTTATCTATGATAGATGATGCAGTTCATGCTTTCAATTTCGAAAATACTAAATTAGCTCGTTGGATTTTTGGAAAAGATGCAACTATCAACGAAATCAATGCAGAAGCATTTAATACAATCGCTCGATTAATAAAAGAAAACCCTAAAAACGTAGAACGTTTATTAACTATGTCTTCGACTATTCGTAAATTGGAAAGAGTTGGTGATTTAGTAAAAAATGTAGCTGAAGAAACTGTTTTCTACACGGAAGCTAAAGTCTTAAAGCACAAACGCAAGAAATCATAATTTCGCTTTCATTTCTAATTTCTATTAAAACTAATTTCACATGTGAATTAGTTTTAATATCTTACTTTTACAGCTTTCAAATTAATCTACTTTTTTTATTAAAAGTTAAAACTAAATGAATAATATTCCAAAAGTTTATCAAGCATTTAAGGATAATTGGAAATTAGAACAACACTCAAATATTCAGAAATATTTAGAAGGAGAGGTTAGTTTTATTCCTAATTTATTACCAGAAGATGCTTTAAATATATCAGATTTTGAAGTACTTTCTTTGCTAAGTCAACACTTAGGAAATACATTTGAAATAGCAACAAATGCTGAAAATACAAATCCTGAGAATCACAATCTTCCAGAAGTATTACAAAGTCCGGTCAAAAATGAAAAAGATGGGCAATGGTTGAAAAAAGTCAATATGGTCGGAATAAATGTCCGAACTATCGGCAGCTTTTGGAACATCATAAAATACATTCTAACTATTCCTAAGTCTCAAACATCAATTCACTTACTGCCAATTTGGGAACCAGGTGTTGTATCGAGTTTATATGGAATGGCGAGTTGGCATATTAATCAAGAGTTTTTCTCTAACGAATTGGTTGGTATATTACCTCATTTGAATACGGTTGAAAGGCAACTAAAAGCAGTTATTAATCTTTGTCATGTCTTAGGGAAAACTGTCGGAATGGATGTTATTCCACATACAGATCGTTTTTCAGAAATTGTAATTTCTAATCCACAATATTTTGAATGGTTACAACGAGAAAATTTCGAGATTGTCAATTTTAGAGAAAATTTGCATGAAGATGTTCAAGATTTGATTCTTTCTTTTCTAAAGCAATATGGCGCAGCCAATCCTTTTGATTCCTATCCAATAGAAAAAGAAGAATTCTTTTCTAATAACTATTCTGAAGCAGAACGAAATAGTATTTTATTTGGTCAACCAGAACAAATAACAATTCGTCAAAATAGACGAGATGCAATTTTACGATTTTTAACAAAATATGGTTACGAACCTGTTCCTGCTACAATGGCGCCGCCTTATAGAGGACTTAAAGTTGATAATTTAAAATGGGAAATTGATGAAGAAGGACAAATCTGGAGAGATTATGAAATTACCTCTCCTGATTCTTTCTCAAGAGTTTTTGGTCCATTGACTCGTTATAAATTATATGAACGCAAGGAAAATAACAAAGATTGGGAAATAGATTTCGATAGAGCAAGACCAGCAGTTTGGAATTATGTAATGGATAAATACCATTATGTACAACGTTCTTATGGATTTGATTTTATGCGAGGGGATATGTCTCATGTACAAATGCGACCAGAAGGTGTACCAAAAGAATTTACTAATTTTTATGACATTTTAGCCGAAGTCAAAAACTTCATTCGAGCAGAAGGAACTACTTATTTCGGTTATTTTGCAGAAACATTTTTAGCTCCTCGAGATACCATGAGTTATGGTGATGAAATTGACCATTTAGAAGCTGCCGAATCTGATTCTACATTAGGAGATTTACAATCTGTAAATGTGAATACTCCTGATTTTGCACAACGTTTTCGACATTATTTAGATATTCTAAATACACGTAATTTTGCACCGAATTTTACCATCATGACTGCGGATAAAGATGATCCTCGTTTTGATAAATTTTATACTTCTGGTAATGAATTACGATTATTCACGGCTTTGTTTTTGACAAATATGCCAAGTTATATGGGTTTAGGATTCCGAACTCGGGATACACATTATGAACCTGCTCCAAATGAGCATTATACCAAACTTTTTGTTTTTCAAATAACGGAAGGTCCAAAAGCTACAGAAGGAGATTATGTTTGGGGTAAAAATGGTGCATTATATCATCGCTTATTGAAAATTCAATATTATGCTGATAAGATATGGGAAAGCGTTGCAAACAAACCAGTTCAATGGTTGATTTATCCTGATCCAACAGGTTTTGGAAAAGTTATCGCTTGGACTCAATTAGAAAATCCTACTCATATTTTCATTGCTAATATGGATAATGAAAATGCTATAAATAATTTTGCTATTCCTAAAATAAAAGGATTAGATAATGATAATCAAAAATTAAACTTATCATTTACTACTAAAAATCAAACTTTAAACATTGATAATCAACCATTTTTTAATGGTAAACATTATAATATTTCTGAATTAGACAAAGGTGAATGTCGAGTTTATGTAGTTTAAAAAAAAAGTATCGGACACTTTAAAAGCGTCCGATACCGTTTATCATCTCAATTTATTCATTACTAAAAGATGTTTTCTCTTGCATCCAAGTACCATTTAATTTCATCACCTTTTCAAGTATTTCTCTTGCAACGCCATAACCGCCATTCAGCGGAGAAATATATTTTGATAATGCTTTGATTTCGTTTGCTGCATCATTTGGACAACAAGGTATTCCGACCATTTGCATCACTTCATAATCTGGTAAATCATCTCCAACATAAACGACTTTTTTAGGATTCAAATCGTATGCATACAAATAATCTTCTAATGCTTCTACCTTATTCTCAATACCTGCAAAAATATCAATTACACCTAAATTGTTATACCGACGAACAACACCATCTGATTTTCCGCCAGTAATAATCGCTACTTTCAAACCGCTTCTAATCGCATATTTAATCGCATAACCATCTCGTGAACTTGTTTGACGTAATAATTGTCCATTCTCTAAAACCAACAAATTACTCGGCGACAAAACACCATCTACATCAAATATTACAGCTTCTACATCTTTAAATAATTCTAAAACATCCATTTTTAACTATAAATTATAAACGATGAACTATAACCCTATAAACTCAATTTTCAATAGTTTATAATTCTATAATTCATCGTTCAATAGTTATTGATTATCTCTCCATTCGTGTACCCATTTAGCTTGAATTTGTTCCAAGTGACCTTCGTTACTCTGTTCTCTTGTTCCTTCAAAAATAGGAATTTCCAAAATCCAATCTAATAATTGAGTAAAACGTACTCGATAAATTTTTGATTCCGTAAAATCATCCCCAAAACGCTCGTATAACTGAATTGCAATATCTTCGTGATCTTGCCATTCTATCGGCATATCATCAAAACCTTCAAAAGCCATTTTTATTTAGATATTAGATGTTAGATATTAGATATTAGACGTCTAGTCTAACGTCTAATATCTAACGTCTTTGTTTTTT
Source organism: uncultured Saprospiraceae bacterium (assembly GCA_964513525.1). Taxonomy (GTDB): domain Bacteria; phylum Bacteroidota; class Bacteroidia; order Chitinophagales; family Saprospiraceae; genus CAWVWD01. The sequence continues at coordinate 5,968 of CAZEOC010000046.1, forward strand.
AATGTTCGTGTCCAATAATTCCACTTTGATCAGGAATGTGTACTTCTATTTCAGCTTTATCTTCCAAAATCACACATTGACATCCTAATCTCGACTCAATTCGAGGATTGATTGCTCTATCAATAAAATCCTCTTCTCTATCAGAAATTTCCTTTAAATAATCTTCGCCAGACTCAATGTAAACATGACAAGTGCTACATGCACAAACTTCACCACAATTATGGTTCAAATGAACATCATTATCTTCTGCCACGTCTAAAATTGTTTCTCCAACTAAAGCATTTTTAACCGTAAGTGATTTAATGTTTTTGTCTTCAAACGTGAACTTTACTATCGCCATTTTTATAAATATTAAGTATTAAATGTTAAGTACTAAATACATGATATTCATTAATCTATCTGAAGTAGAATTGTATTAATAACTAAATTTTTTATTAATACAATTTTCAAAAAGTAAGTGAATATTTAATAATTAATAACTAACAGTTAATTATTATACTAATACTACTGCAAAAATACCTTGAAGTAAGTTGGTAAACAAACTTCAAGTAATATTATTTTAACAATTCAAATCTTGTTGTCAATTTGACAACATTAGAAGCCATTATAATTATATTTTGTTCAATAAGATTAATTATTTGATTATTAAAACAATTAGAATTCATGATGAATTACCAAAACTATCCTCTTAAAAAAACACCACAATATCAAGAATCCAATAATTGATGATAATCTGCTACACTTTCAGAAAGTAGTTGATAAATTTTTCGATAGTTTGGATATTTATCTAAATACTTTTTATGTTTTGCTAAAGTCGCTTTATCGCCTCGACGAGCTGGACCAGTTTGCATTGATTTTGGTGTACTTTCGTTGATTTTCGCAACTGTTTCATTAATTAATGGCTTCAATAAATCAAAAGGAATATTTTCTTGTGTAATGATTTGTTCGCTAATTGCTAATAAATGATTCGTAAAATTATTCGCAAAAACTGCTGCAACGTGCAAAGTATTTCGTTGTTTATCATCAATCATATAAACATTCGGGCAAATTGTTTCTGCTAATTCGAATAATAATTTCTTAGTCGTTTCATTAGAACCATCAATACAGAAAGGTAATGTTTCAAAATCAGCTTTTCGAGTTTTTGAAAAAGTTTGTAAAGGATAAAACACACCATAATTTTCAAAATAATCTTGAAATACTTTACTTGAAGTCGCTCCAGAAGTGTGCGCAACTATACTATTATGTGGAATAATTTCGGATATATGTTTTGCGACTATTTTAATTGCATCATCACTGACAGCAATTAAAAATAAATCAACCGTTGTATTAATATTTGACCAACTTGAGATTGCTTTTCCATCTACTTGATTTGCTAACAATTCTGCATTCACCAAACTTCTATTCATAATTTGATTGATAGAATGACCTTTTTCGACCAATCGTTTTGCTAAATGTGTCGCAACATTTCCAGCTCCAATAATAGTAATATTCATAATTGATAAAAAAAAAATTCCTACTTCGATTCATATTAATCGAAATAGGAACTCATTTGAATAATTTTGTCAAAAAACACTTCAATTTATCTAATCTATCTTATTCTCCAAAGAAAGAATCTACAAATTCTCGTTTGTTAAAAACCTGTAATTGCTCAATTCCCTCTCCTACTCCAATATATTTAATTGGAATTTTGAATTGGTCAGAAATACCGATTGCAACACCACCTTTTGCAGTTCCATCTAATTTCGTCAAAACTAAACCAGTTACATTCGTTGCAGCTGTGAAATGTTTAGCTTGTTCAATTGCATTTTGACCAGTTGAAGCATCTAAAACTAAAATTACTTCATGAGGTGCACCTGGAAAACGTTTATTAATCGAGTTTTTGATTTTTTCCAATTCTCGCATTAAACCAGTTTTTGTATGTAAACGACCTGCTGTATCAACAATTGCAATATCCAAATTATTTTCAACTGCATGATTTACCGTTTCATAACCAACTGCGGCAGGATCTGTATTCATTCCTTTTGCATAGAAATCACATCCTACTCTATCTGCCCAGATTTTTAATTGATCGACAGCTGCTGCACGAAAAGTATCACCAGCACCTAAAACCACTTTATGCCCTTGTTTCGTAAATTGATGTGCAATTTTACCAATTGAAGTTGTTTTCCCAACACCATTTACACCAACTACTAAAATAATATGTGGTTTAGTTGCATCTTTTGGAATAGAATAATCAGCAACATCTTCTGTATTATTCTCAGCTAATAACTGAACAATTTCATCTCGCAAGACTTCATTCAATTCCTTAGTAGTAACATATTTATCTCTTGCAATTCTTGCTTCTATTCGTTCTATTATTTTGATAGTTGTAGTCAATCCAACATCAGAAGAAATTAAAACTTCTTCTAAATCATCTAATACATCAGCATCCACCGTATCTTTTCCAGCGACGGCACGAGAGATTTTATCAAAAAAACCTTGTTTTGATTTTTCTAACCCTTTATCTAAATCGTCTTTTTGTTCTTTGGAAAATAATTTTTTAAAAAAACTCATTTTATTTAATTATTAAATATTAAGGATTAATTACTTGACCTTATAACATGACATTATTAATAAATTTAATAATTAATCAAAAGGTAAACTAATTCATGAAGTGTAAATGTAATACTATTGTTTTGATATTAACAATTACAACGACAAAAAGGCTTTCTCCTTAGATGAGAAAGCCTTCTTATTATATATAAAGTTCAGTAATGAAACTGACTATCCTTTAGTCGCTTTGATTACTGCCTTTACGTTATCTTTATGTACCATTTGCGTCTTGTACGAATACTTACCAGTTTTAGGATTTTTTACAGGTACTACTACCATTGTATAATCCTTTCCACCTGAATTCTGTAAACGTTGTGCCGCCCTGGCATTCTTTGATAGCTTAGCCATGATTCAATTTATTTAATTTCTTTATGAATAGTATAACGCTTTAATACAGGATTATACTTTTTTAATTCCATACGAGCTGGCGTATTTTTTCTGTTCTTCTGAGTTACATAACGAGAAGTACCAGGCATTCCGCTTTCTTTATGCTCCATACATTCCAAGATTACTTGGATTCTGTTACCTTTGCTTTTCTTAGCCATTATTTAATAAAATTTTAAATTATTTGCTTAAATCAACTCCTGTTTCTACTCCTTTCGCTTCTAATTGTAACAAATAATCGTAAACACCAATTTTATTAATGTTACGCATTGCAGTAGTTGAAACTTTTAATGATACCCATTTATCCAATTCAGGTATGAAATAACGCTTTACATGCACATTTGGCAAAAAGCGACGTTTCGTTCTTCTTTTTGAATGAGAAACATTATTTCCTGTAATTGGACGTTTCCCAGTTAACTGACAGACTCTTGACATGACAACCTCTTTTTCTACTATATTACAAAAATAAGAAAAAGGAAAAAAGTAGTGAATCCGGCAGGATTCGAACCTGCGACCTCCTGATCCGTAGTCAGGTGCTCTATCCAGCTAAGCTACGGATCCATCTAATTTTTTCCTTTTCTTGTTCTGAAATACTTAATTTCTTTCGGAACGACTGCAAATGTATAGCTTTTATATTAATTATCCAAAGCTATTTATATATATTTAAAGGATATTATTTAGTTTGAATAATCATTTGTTTTGTAACAATTTGATTATCAAACTGTAATCGAATGAAATAAATTCCATTAGGTAATATTTTTTTATTTACTTTTTCGATTATTTGATATTTACCTTGATTTTGATGCTGATTTTGCAGTGTTTTAATCAATTTTCCTTGTATATCTATTATTGAAATATTGACTTTTATAGTTTTTTCTAAATTATATTCAATAATTAATTCTGTTGCAACAGGATTTGGATAAATTGATATATCCTTTTCTGAAATAACCATAGTTGTATTATTAACTAAAGCTTCGAGTCGATTATCAAATAATTCAAAATATAAAGTATCACTACTCAAATCAGAAGCCAAAGCAATTGGTGCAATTGAGTTATTAATACCGCTCTTATCTACCCAAACATAATATATAGAATTATCCAAACCATAAAAATTAAATTCTCCTGCATTATTTGTTACAGCATCGTTAATAAAATCACCATTAGAATTTTTTAGAATTAGTCGAATATTAGATAAAGGTACAGGATCATTTTCAACGCCTAAATAAAGTACACCATTTATATTTTTTCCACCTGTTGCACTTGCTGTATCTATTGTAGTAAAACCAATATTATTAGCACCATCAACTATAGGAATAGAATCTGCTGCTTGAATTGTTTCTACTATATTATAATAAGTGATGACTTGATCATTATGCGCAAATGATGGTATTGCTTTTAGATAATAATAACTTCCAGTATCTACATTAGATAATTCATACCTACCGAGTAAATCAGTTTGAGTAGAATCGATTTTAGTCAAGTTGCTATCTAACAAATGTATCCATGAAAAGCTCAAAAAAGAGCTATCGGCACGCCAAATCCTTCCTTTTAGAGAAGTATTTTCAGGTCCTTTTACATTTATAATAAACGAATAATTCGCTTTCCCTACTACAGGACAAGCATCATCTTTGACCGACAAATTCAAGTAATTTAAACCAATGTCTAATAAAGTTGGCGTCCAATTTATTATTACTTGTGTTGTCCCATTATTATTAATTGTATTATAAGTTGCACCTGCTAATGAAAAAGAATGATCAATCGTTAGATTTTGCCCTACATCCGCATCAAAAGCATCTATTGTAAAGGTAGAATTTTGGTTTGCCCAAACGTCTATTTTGTTACTGGTAGTTCCATTTATTCCAGAAAGACTTGGAGAACTATTAGAACAATTGCGAATATTTATTTGAATATCTCGCATAACTTCTCCGATTTTTATACCGCCTCTAAATTCTTCCACTTTCATACAAATCACACCAACTTGAGCTAGAGTCGGCAGAATTTTCAATGTTCCAGTTTCATTATCTACATGAATATAATTGTTTGATAATGGATTCATTCCAGAATAAGAAGGATTATAAGCAACTGGTTGATTCATGTTCTCTAAACAATCTATCAAACTAAAAGCCAGAGAATCATTATCTAAATCACTAACTCCATGACCATAAACAACAGTATCACCAACACAACCAAAAAATATAGGATCAAATCCGAAAATTGGTGAGTTGTTGTCACTATATAATATGTTATCAATTGTTGTTTCAATGTAGAAATTATCATTTGCAGAACCAGTGTTTATAACACCATTTCGACAACAACTACTAAAAGAAATAATCCAATCTGAACAATTCGCTGGTAAAGTATAAGGTGCTGTACTATTCACTCCTCCTAATTGAATATATGTATATTTCTGAACTCCATAAAGTCCCGTAGGATCATTACAAAGGTCAATTTCTCCAGGACAAAGTGGTGTTACCACTGATGGATTATTACCATTTGGTAATAATTCTAAAGTAATTGTATCCATTATATTACAGGAGATAGAATTGATGTATAAATTAATTTGAGTTGGTAAAGTGATTCCATCACAGTCTCTATACAACTCTGTTTTAAACGCAAAGGTATTGTTTCCTACATTGTTGTAAGTAATATTTCCGCCCATAAAATGTGAAGCAGAAGCATGTAAATAAACTAAATTTATAATTAATATTAATGATAATTTTAAGATGGATTTCATTGTTTTAAAATTATTCCAAAATAGAATTAATTCTAGTTTATATAAGTAAATTATTATAAAATAAGTTTCTTTTATATCACACTTAGACATTAAGAATATAGTCTAAACCATAGTCTAAAATAATATCAAGATTAAAGTGAAACAAAAAGAAAATATAATTATTTAAACAAATACTTATTATAAATAGATATTAATTAAACGTCAGAAGATGAAGTAAATGAAATATTATTAGATGAATTGAAGTATTATACTAAAAAATAAAGGGTACAACTAACGTCATACCCTTTATCTAATTTTTTTATTGTACTAAAACTTTTTTAGTAATTGATTGACCATCAATTGATAATCTAACGAAATAAACGCCTTTATTGCGATTAATCGCATCACCAATTTCAATTCGATGCATACCAGAATTTTGCTGTTCATTTGCTAAAGTTGCAACTTGTCGTCCAACCATATCATAAACTTCAATTCTCACATCTGAACTTTGATTCAAACGATATGATAAAGAAGCATTAGTTGATACAGGATTTGGAGAAACTTCTACCATTTGTACTAATCTATCAATTGAATTTGTATTATCAACTAAACATTGCTCAACCGTAACTGTAAATGTATCTCTAATATAACAGTTTGTCGTTGCTCCAATATTTCTATAAATCATATAGAATTCATAAGTAAGTGGATTATTTGGATCTGGAACAGGTGTTGGTGTGAATACTGGATCTATACAATTATAACAATTCAATACCGAATCACTCGCATTTGTACTCCAGAAGAATTGATAACCCGGTCCAAAGTTTCCTTGAGTTACATTTAATATTAAAGAACTCGTATCACAAATTATAGTATCCGCAGGCATTGGGGTTGAATAATTCAATCCACTCGCTTGTATATTTATTTTATAAGTGAAGATACTAATTCCATTAATTGGACAATTATCATCTTCGATTTTTACTGTGAAGAAGTTTGTACCTACATCAGCAGCAGTTGGAGTCCAACGGAAAGTTGCACTTGGTAATGTACTTGACGTATCATCAATAATGAAACTTGCTTTAGAAATTCCAATTCCCCAAGTCATAAAGATATCTTGTGTGGCGAATAAAGGATCTCCTTGAGCATCGTAGGAATCAATATTTAAAACGATTTCTTCCCCTACACATCCTGTATATGAAAAAGCACCAGTTGTTCCAGTTGAAGTAGCAGTTCCATTAAAACCTGATAATACTGGTAAATTATTTAAACCACAATCAACTACGGCAACTTGTAAATCTCGAATTGTTTCCCCAATCTTAATTCCTGAACGGAACTCCTCTACTTTAACACAAAACACACCTACTTGTAAAGTAGTCGGTGTCATAGTAATTTGACCCGTCTGTGCATCAATTGAAATATTAGAAGTAGCCAAAGGACTTGCAGCAGAATAAGGAGGATCATAAGTTACAGAAACAGGGTTTAAATATGTAGTTGTAGTATTAGTTAAACATTCAGTAAAACTAAACTGTAAATCATCACCATCAATATCAGTAACTCCTTGGTTAAAGTGATTTTCTTGTCCTACACAAAAATAAAGTGTCGGTTCGAAGTTAAATGCAGGTGAATTATTACATTGAGCTAAAGTATTATTTAAAGTTGCATATAAATAATTCCCTTGATTAGCTGCTCCTGTTGTAATAATACCATTACGACAACAAGTTGTCCAACTTAATTCAAAATCAGAGCCACTTGCACATGCAGGTAACGTCATAATTCCACGATAGAAGTACTGTTCTACACCTACATCACTATTACATAAAGCTGCTTTATCACCACAGAAAGGAGCAATATAAGAGTTTAATGCACCACTTAAGTTAGATAACTGAACATTACCATTGTAACTACAGTTCGTAGAACGTACAGAAACAGAAATTTGCTGAGGCAAAGTAATACCATCACAATCACGGAATAATTTTGCTACTACAGAGTATTGGTTTGGACCAATACAAACATATGTAATGTCTCCTCCCATAAAGTGAGAAGCATTTGCTTTACCAAAACTAACGAGCATTAACGCAGTTAAAGTAAACGCTTTTAAAATTTGTAAATAATTTCGCATAGGAAGTATAGTTTTTTATAAAATTATTTTTGTTGTTTTCATAAAAGCCATTTTATATGCCTTTAAGAAACAAATTTAACAAATAAAAAAATGATTATTCAATAATGATTAAAACAATTTCAAATCAATCATTTTAAAAATTTAAATACTTGAATAAATTTATTGTTAGGTGACATTATCAATCATAAAAGTTGAGGATTGATAAGATTGTGGTAAGACTCCAAATCGAAGAAAGAAATTTTGAAATTTTAAATAAATTTTTCATAATAGGAAGTATAGATTTTAAAAAAATTATCAACTCTATTATCAAAAACATGATTGAGTGAATCTGTTCTTAACAATAGATTAAATATCATTTAAGTTTAAAGAATAATTTTAATTATCCTAAACACTTAAATAATCTTAATATTTTTAATAAAATGCTTTCCTGATTCCTAAATTGGTCAATAAAATAAACTTTTTTGAAGTAAAGGCTACTTCTATTTTATTGCTATGTTGCTAATATACGACTATTTTAGCTAATTCGAATTTTTCTTTATTTTTTAACACTAAAAAATATAATCCTGCCTCATAATTTGAAAAATCCATTTGAATTTCTTTGAAGGCTAATTCTTTAACTTCATACAGATTAGAATAAACTAATTGTCCAACAGTGTTATACAATAATAATTCAAAATCATTAATATTTGGTGTTTCATAAGTAATCGTGAGTATATCATCGACTGGATTTGGATAGTAATTAATCAACTTAAAATCGTCTGTATAACCCTGATAGTAAGATGCTAAAGCTTTGATAGAATTTCCAATATTCAATCGACCTCCAGTAACAGTCGCTAAATCTAAGTTTTCTATTTTATCAGTATTATCCTCTAGGTTAA
>CAZEOC010000047.1:0-14585 GCA_964513525.1 uncultured Saprospiraceae bacterium
TGTTCTTAACAGCAGACTTGGAAACCGATATTTCTACTTATCAATTAAATAATATTGGTGTTATTACTTTAAGTAAAGTTTTAAAGAATGTTCCTAAAAGACATCAAATACAATTAAGCAAAGAAAATAATCTTAAAACTGCTGGACACTTGTTATATCAAGCAATGCACGATTTAGACGCAATGAATTTGGATGCAATCTTTGTAGAAAAAATGCCTGACGAAGGTATTGGAAAAACAATGAATGACAGGTTAAAACGAGCAGCTTATAAAAGAAAGTAGTCGTTTTTTTATCTAAAAAAGACCTGTCAGATTTTAAAATCTGACAGGTCTCAACGCTCTATTACCAATATCTCTACACCTTATAAAAATCAATTCCAGCGCATCAAATGACCTTTGGGGAAAATAAATTCTGGTGTTTCTAATTGTTCTCCAAAATCTGCCGAAAACCAACAACCTAAAGTTGCACTTTCTGCTTTAAAATTCTTCACAATGTGCATATTTTGAGCTGGCATATAAGATTGTGATAATAAGAAAATCGTTTTTCCGTCTGCATTTTTTGCAATATCAATCACCATCATCGCATGACCGGGAAAACCGCCAACAACAAATAAATCTCCAGCTTGAATAGTTGAAATATTGACTTTTCTTAGTTCTTGACTTAATGAATATGTTCCAGCATAATTAAAAATCATATTCATATACGATTTGAAATTTTTATAAGAATTATTTGCTGTTCCTGACTTCGCCGTGAAAGTTACTTTATTTCCAGAGACTTTTGGTTTTCGTCCAAATCGCCAATCATCAAAACTGACTTTATCGCCACTTGTGAAATTAAAATATATCTTTTCGAACTCGCCTCGACTAAAATGATATTCCGCTTTTAATCGCATACAAGCATCAGCACATTGTTGCAAATCCTTTGTTCCAACATCAATATTTATAATTGCAGCATGAACATCTTGTCGATGTTTTTCCATTCCATTAAACAAATACATTTTGGAATTATAAGGTTTTAATGGTAAATGTCTCAACCAATCTCCCATACTTTTTTCAACTACTTCTACTCTTTCATAACCTTCTGGCACAGGAATTCGATTAATTAAAGCCGTATTAATATCATAATTTTCTAACCAAACATATTTATTTTCAGTTGCATCAGAAACATTTGGAATTTGTTCTAAATCCTTGACATTTGGCATTTGCAAACCAATTTTCTGCGTTTCAGAAGTATTATTACAAGCGAAAAAAAGAAAGGTGAGGAAGAGAATTTTTTGCATAGTTTTTTGTTGAATTTTGAATCCAATCCCAACCTTTTCCCTTAAAAAAGGAAAGGGCTTAGGGATTGAGTTCAATTATTGAATAAATTTCTTGAAAGCACTTCGTTGACTTTTTCCAATATTTAAAGTGGTTTCGTTCTTCAAAGTAACCATATTACCTTCAACGAAATCAATGTACTTTTTATTTACAACAAATGATTTATGTACTCGAAAAAACTCATTATCAGGTAATTGTTCCTCAAAACTGGACAAAGTTCGAGGTGTCAAAATATATTCTTTTTCCAACCAAAGCTTCACATAATTTCCATAACTTTCTAAATAATAAATATCTTTCAAATCAATTTGAATCAATTTTTTATCTGATTTAATAAAAATTTGTTGAGGATTTTCTGAAGATTCACTTTCTGTATTTATAGATTTATTTTTCAGGTCAAATACTTCCAAAGCTGTTTGAGTTGCTTTCAAAAAACGACTAAATCGAAACGGTTTTAATAAATAATCACATACTTTCAACTCAAAACTTTCCAAAGCATATTCTTCATAAGCAGAAGTAATAATGACTATCGGCGGATTAGATAAGGTTCTTAAAAAGTCTAAACCTTTCAATTTTGGCATATTAATATCCAAAAAAATCAAATCTACTTCATTGGTTCTTAGATAAGTTAAAGCCTCTGTTGCCAGATGAAATTGCTCCACGATTTCGATATAATCTACATCTTTAACATAAGTCAAAATCACATCATGCGCCAATGGTTCATCATCTATAATTAGTGCTTTCATCTTTTATATTGTTGTATGGTTTTATTGTTAAACGATTATTCTAACGTGAACTACAAATTAAAAGTAAATACAAACTATTTGTAATAAATAATTTATTAAACGGTGTTCGTTCTCTGAACCTTTTACTTATCAGAATGATACCGTTTGTAGAGAAGAACGAGTAATTCTTAATTCGACTTTATAAGTCGTTTCCATTTCTGAAATATTCAATTGATATTGATTTGGAAAACGTAAATCTAATCGTTGTTTCAAATTTTCCAAACCGATTCCACCGACTATTTTTTCAGGATTTTCTTCATAAGAATTTTCACAAATGAAAACCAAACTATTCTCATCGCTTTCCAATTCTAAATGTAAAAAGCAAATATCTTCCGCAGGTTCAATACCATGTTTAAAAGCATTTTCTACTAAAATAATAAATAATAATGGCGGAATTTGTATGGTTTCGTTTTCTATATTTTTCGTGAATTTGAAGTCAATATCTTTATACAATCGAATCTGTTGCAATTCACAATAATCCTCAATATATTTCACTTCTTCTTTTAATAAAACGGTTTCTTCTCTACCTTTATAAATTACATAACGCATCAATTCTGATAATTGTAAAATCACTTCTGGCGTCGCTTCATCTTTTTTCAAACTTAAAGCATACAAATTATTCAACGTATTGAAAAAGAAATGTGGATTGATTTGCTGTTTTAATAAATTCAATTCCGCATTAGATTTTTCCTTTTCTAAAGTTGCTATTTCATTACTTTGCTTCGACCATTGTATTGCTAAAATGAATGGAATACTCACCAACATTTCTATAAAAGGAAAGGCAAAAAATACTCCATCAAAAGGTCCTTGATCAATAATACGTGGCATTCCGAAAAAGTCTATTGAAGTTACCCACCAAGCGATTTGTGCAGCAATCGGATAACCAATCAACACAACAAACATAAAACTAAAAGCATAAGGAATAATTCCTTTTGGCTTTAAAACCTTGTTAATCAGTATATAATGATTCACCCAATAAAATAAATAATAAGTAAACATGATAATAAAAAACTGAATTCCAATGACTAACCATTTTCCAAAGTATATCGGAATATCCGTAAATCCATTAATTCCATGTCCATTAGTCGTCAATTCAATTATACTTAATAAGCCAGAAAGACAGCTGATTAAAATAATCAAAGTTTGTTCTAAAGTTATTTTCTTGATTCGTTGAAACAACTTGATTTCAAACTTCCAATTAGACCGTAAATTCATTCCAATTTCTAATAAAAAGAAAGCTACACCAATATAAAAAAGTACGTGGAATAATACTTCTTCATTGTGATGAACCGCTTCATGGAATTCAAAAACATTGGTTCGATTGATTATCTTATATAGATTAGTCAATGTTAATGATAAAGGATAAGCGACAAAGATTAACAGACTTAAGATATAGAATAATGGCTTAGATAATAAACTTTTTAATCTATTTCGAAAGAATGCAAAAAGTAATGTTGGTAAATAAACAAGACTTAATAAACCGAAAACTGGTGTGAAAATAAACCAACTACGTTCGTGTGATTCCGTGGCAAAAATAATTGATATTGTCCATAATAATAAACCAAATACCCAGACTCGGTTGTTTGTACCAAAATCAATTACAGCATCTACCGCTTTTGATACTTTTTGAAAAAATTCATTTCTCTTAATCATAATACTCGTTTTTTTAGTTGATTATTCTTTTAGTTGATACGTTACTATTCAGAAGACAGATATCAGACCGTTTTACTATCAGAAGACAGATGATTTGGAGTCTATTTTCTGACAGTCGAAGACGGTATGACAATGAAATGGTCTCACTTCTAACTTCTAACTGAATAGTTACGTTGATACTTCAAATATCAGATTAATCCTAAGCATAAATAAATTCGAATGGTGAACGGACTAAAAAACGTGATGAAAGGAAATTTTTTAATTATTGATTTTTTAATAAATTCACAGGAATATTAATCAACTTAAAATATGTATCTAACAAACGAAATAAAAAACGCCGTTGATAATAGTGTACTTTCATGGTTAGCAACAGTTTCAGTAAATAATATACCGAATGTTTCTCCAAAAGAAATTTTCACTTACTTTGGAGAAGATAAGATTATTCTTGCGAATATTGCCTCGCCACAAACCGTTAAAAATATCAAAACTAATGAACAAGTTTGTATCAGTTTTATTGATATTTTGGTACAAAAGGGATTTCAGATTAAAGGGAAAGCAAGTATTATTAATAAAACAGCTATAGAATATGCAATAATGGAAAAAGAATTACTAAAAATGACTGGCGGAAATTTTCCTTTTTCTACAATTACGGTTATTAATATTGAAACTGCAAAACCAATACTTGCACCAAAATATTTATTATATCCAAATACAACAGAAGCAGAACAAATCGAAAGCGCAAAGAAAGCTTATGGATTTTGAAAAGTTTAAAATCACTTATTTAGACGGATTAAAATCCGCCTTTTTAGATAGTTCTTCGTAAAAAAGTCATCAAATAATTTAGATTTTAATGCTAAAATATTTTTTGAACTTTGTAATAACTTATCAAACAAAGCTGCATCTAAAAAATCGGGTTTCAACTCGATTAAACATAGGTTTTTAGCCTTATAGAATAAACTAACCTTCTTCTCTAAGAACAGTTTGAACCGAGTTCATTCGAATAATGTCAACTATGAAAAACACACTACTTTTTTTATTAATAATAAGCCTATTAACAAGTTGTACAAAAGTTTTACAACGAGAACAAATCAATGATTTATTGACTGCTTATCAAGAAATAGATAAATTTAATGGTTCTGTTTTAATTGCAAAAGATGGACAAATCATCTATCAAAAAGGTTATGGTTTTGCTGATTATGAAAATAATATCAAAGCAAATAATGATAATATTTACTCCGTTTTTTCCATTACGAAAACAATTACTTCAACGCTGATTTTCAAATTAATAGAAGAAGAAAAGTTAGATTTAAAAACGCCTTTAAGTCAGTTTTATCCAAACTTTCCAAATTCAGATAGTATCACAATCGAACATTTATTAAATCACACTTCAGGTATTTTTAATCATACAAATGGTGGTGAATTAAGCGATTATTCCGAAGAGAATTTAATGGGTTTTTTAAGTTCAAAACCATTAAACTTTTCGCCAGGAACAGAATGGGAATATTGTAATTCTGGTTATACTATTTTAGGTTTTATTATTAGTAAAACAACCAAAATGAGTTATGAAAATGCTGTAAGAAAATACATTTTCGAACCTGTAAAAATGACCAATAGTGGTTTTGATTTTAAGTATTTGAAAGATAAAAACAAAGTTATTGGTTATGAAGATTTAATGCTGAATAATCAAAAAATAGCCTTTGTTCCAGATTCTACCTGGATTGGTGCAGCAGGTTCTATTTATTCTACAACGGAAGATTTATTTCGTTTTCATCAAGCGATGCAAGACTATAAAATCATTAATAAAAATTCTACAAATTTAGCGTATCAAGCTTGTAAAATCAATGATAATTATGCTTATGGTTGGCAATTAGAAACTCAATTTGAGAAAAAAATAGTTGGTCATAGTGGCGGCTCAGATGGTTTTCGTTCGATGTTTAAAAGAGTTCCCAAAGATGATGTTTGTGTGATTCTATTATGTAATATTGAAAATGTCAATTTAGAAGCAATAAGTAATAAATTATTAAGAATTGTTTATGTAAAACCGTATCAATTACCAGAAAATAAATTTGAATTAACCGAAGAAGAATTGAATAAATATGTCGGTACGTTTCAATCCGTTGACAAGCAAAATATTTATATAAAAAAGAAAGCGAATCAACTTTATATTCAGCGAGAAAACAATCGTAGAAATGAACTTTGGGCACAAGAAAAAAACTATTTCTATATCGAACAAAAAGATGCTCATATTCGATTTTTGGAAGGCAAAGAAGCACAAACAGATAGTTTAATTTATTTTGAAAATGGAAATAAATTCGTTGCAAAACGGATAAATCCAAACTGGGGAATTACTGGAACTGCGACACCAAACGGTTGGGAAGGTGAAGATTTGATTTTACAATCTTTGGGCGAAAGTATCTTCGGCATTGAAAATGTCATTTTAAGAAATGGAAGTTTCAAGTTTCGTTTTAATAATGATTGGACAATCAATTATGGAAGCGCTGCACAAAGTGAATTTCTCATCCCTTTTGGTGATAATATTCCGATTGGAAATGGAAAATATAATATCACTTTAGATTTGACGGATAAAACAAAACCAAATTATACAATTGAAAAATTGTAAATATTAATACGACCTTTTTTGATATTAAAAAGTATTTAAAACGACGATAATAATGTAAAAACATTCTTTTTGTATTTAGAGATATTTTGATTTTAGTGTTAAAGTAACAAGCAAATTATTCCAAAAAACACAAATTTTATTTTGACTATTTGACAATTCATGCAAATTTCAAAATATGTTCTTAAGGTTCAAATGTACTCACCTGACAACTTCAAGTCATCAGGTGAGTTGCTAAAGCTTCATTTATCTTCCTTAAGTTAATATTATTTGATAATGAATCGCCCGTTTACTGTTGAATTAAGTAAGTGCTTGGACATAATTAAACAAGTTATTCAGATACTTAAATAAAGTTGAAAATCTTTAATATCTAAGATTTCTATTTCTTAATTTTTTTGACTCCTTGATAATTTTTCGACCTAATTCTTCTTCATTTTAATATGAACTTCACCTGTGTCACTATTCTTTTTCTTAACATAAATTTCTGCAATATCATTTTTCGAAATCTTTTTTACGACTTCATAACTCACTTCTTTTCCGTCCACATAATATTTTGGTATAACTTCCGGTGTAGGAGGAATTGGCGGATTTTCCTTAACCGAACTTGGAATCGGTGGCGGCGGAGGCGGAGGTGGAATCACACCAGTATTATCTGTTGGTAATGGTGGCGGAGCTGGAAAGTTAATTTTTGGATATTTTTTGCGCTGTTTTGCACTCATTTGAGTATAAATTTCGTTCGCTCGTTCGACTTCTACTTTTTTGATTTTAATATTTTTTCCTTTTTTGAAATCATATTTTTTCATCAAAACTTCATACTCTTTAATCATTTTTTCAGAAGCACCTGCTCCCTGAGCGATTACTTTGTTACTTAGTGTAAAACAAAGTAAAACTGCCAGACACATCGCTAAACCTCGTTTAGCTAATGCGACTATTTTTGACGTTTTTTTAGTCATCATTTTTAATCGTTTTTTTGTTAATAAATAGTTGATACTACTTGCTAAGTAGCTATGATTAACCGAATAATTTGCTTTTTCTAAAAGCAAATATTGGTAGCGTTTAATATTTTTCACTTTCTCTATAACACCTTCATCCGCTAAAAATTCATGGTTTAATTTTATCGCTTTCTCAAAAAGAAAAACCAATGGATTAAACCATAAAATAGCTTTTATAATTTCTATGAAAATAATATCATAAGAATGTTTTTGCTGTACATGTTGTAGTTCATGCACTAGTAATTCTTCCTCAATTTCACCATTTTCAAAATCTATTTTATTAATAAAAATATAATTCATAAAAGCGTGTGGTAATAATTTTTCTGTTATAAAAACGAGCTTTGCATCTTTCCATTTTTTTGAAGTAAAATGATTTGCTTGCTGTAATACTTTAGAAATATTGTAAGCTAAACGAGTAATAAACAATATCGAAATACTACTATAAATAATTGGTAAAAAACGAAGGAACAAATCATAATAAGATGGTTTATTAGCAACCTCTTCCGTCATTAATACAATCGTTTCTGTAAATGCTGCTGTACTTATCACTTCGCCTTGAAATTCTATCGTTATTAATGGAATTATCATAGATAATATCAGGCTTCCCAACAAATAGAATCTATTGAAAACAAACATTTTTTCTTGTTCTAAAAGTAGTTTGTAAAAAGCAAAAAAAGCGACTAAACAAACGGCTGATTTAATGATGAAAATTACCATAAGGTTCTATTTTTGTTTCTTTTCGATTTGTTGTTCAATTACTTGCTTTAAATCTTTCAATTCACTTTCTGATAGGTTTACCTCTTCTGTAAAAAAGGATGCAAATTGAGTGGTTGAACCATTAAAAAAATTTGTAATCAAGTTGGTTAAGTGATTAGAAAAATATTTTTTCTTTTCAATCAATGGAAAATATTCTCTTGATTTTCCCGTAGTTGTATAACTAATCACACCTTTATTTGTCATCCGTTTTAGCATTGTTGCAATTGTCGTTGTCGCAGGTTTTGGGTCTGCGTATGCTGCGATTAAATCCTTCATGTAAGCTTTTTTGGCTTCCCATAAATAGTTCATTAACTCTTCCTCTGCTTTTGATAATTTCATCTTATATTAATTTACTCTACAAATGTAGAATAAATTTTTCAATTCTACAAGTGTAGAATTGAAAAACTAAAACTTAATTATACAATTGAAAAATTGTAAATAAACCATTGACAATTGTACTAATGATGTATTATTAAGGTTGAATTAACAGTTTGATGTAATTATGATGTAATTACAAATTAAGGAATTGTAATGTATTCAAGTAGTTTTATTATTATCAAATGAATCAAATAATAACTTATGAAAACTGTAAAATTAGTGTTAGTCCTAACACTTGCTTTTTTTACTTACCAAAACTCAATCGCTCAAATCATAAATATTGGTAGCGGAAGTTATACCACAAACTTCCCAGGTACAGATGTCGCAGGAAGAAATGGTTTTCCTTCTGGTTCGCCAAAAACGACTGGAGTTGCGGCAACGAAACCTGTTCCAACAAACGATTGGTGGTCTGATAAAATTAAAAATAATCACTCCAGTAATTTATTCAATTATCCTTTTACATTAAAAACGGTTAATCAAGGTTTAGTAGTTTCTTATATTCCTTGGGGACCAATTGATAATATTCTACCTGTTACTGTTGGCGTTACAGGATTGAACGCATCGGTTGCTAATGTTTCCGATTTTTCGGATTGGACAGTGACAATGGATTGGACAAATGCTGCTCATAATTTCAAAGCAACAGCAGGAATTGGAATGCCTTTCGTTTATTTTGAAAAAGCATCAACTGATGTCGCACAAATTACGGTTGCACAAGGAAATGTTACGATTGCCAACGAAATGCTAATCATCGAAGATGCAAGAAATGGAGCTGACTTTGCCGTTTATGCACCTGTTGGTAGTAACTGGATTCAAAGCGGAAGCACTTATACTTCTACTCTAAATGGAGAAAATTATTGGTCTTTAGGTTTCATTCCTTTAACCGCTTCAAATATCACAACAGTTGCCAATCAATACAAAGAATATGCTTATGTTTTTCCAACAAATACAAGAGCAGAATATAGTTATGATGAAGCTACTTCAGTTATTACAACTGATTTTATCGTTGATGTAGATGTAAAAGAAGGATTAGATTCTAATATATTAATCGGTTTGTTACCGCATCAATGGGCAAATTTGAGTGCAACTTCTCCGACTCCAAATCAAGCTTCATATCAAACTGTTCGTGGCGAATTAAAAACCATGAATGGGAATACATTTACAGTTGAAAATACGTTTTACGGTATTTTGCCGACTTTACCGTATTTAGATTATTACAGCAATGGTTTTAGTCCTTCCAAATTACAAACCAAAGTACAATTATTAGAAAATGATGGTTTGGCTACTTGGACAGATTCTTACAATGAAGGACAAGAAATGAATCGTTTGATTCAAACAGCAAGAATTGCAGAATTGACTGGAGATACAGTTGCATTAAACAAATTATTAGCAACAGTTCAAACTCGTTTGGAAGATTGGTTATCTTATAATTCTGGTGAAGTTGCCTTCTTATTTTATTACAATGCAACTTGGTCAGCCATGTTAGGTTATCCTGCTGGTCACGGACAAGACAATAATATTAATGACCATCATTTCCACTGGGGATATTTTATACATGCGGCTTCTTTTGTAGAACAATTTAATCCAGGTTGGGCAGCACAATGGGGCGATATGATTAACCTATTAGTTAGTGATGCTGCAAATTCCGATAGAAATGATGCTATGTTTCCATTCTTAAGGAATTTCAGTCCTTATGCTGGGCATTGTTGGGCGAATGGTTTTGCTTCTTTTCCACAAGGAAATGACCAAGAATCGACTTCAGAAAGTATGCAGTTTAATTCTTCATTAATTCATTGGGGTTCAGTAATAGGTAATGATTCAATTCGTGATTTAGGAATTTATTTATACACAACAGAACAAACCGCAATTGAAGAATATTGGTTTGATAAATATAATCGTAACTTTCAACCAACACAACAATATAGCTTAGTTTCAAGAGTTTGGGGAAATAGTTATGATAATGGAACATTCTGGACAGCCGATATTGCGGCTTCTTACGGAATCGAATTATATCCGATTCATGGTGGTTCATTTTATTTAGGTCAAGATACTAATTATGTGCATCAACTTTGGAACGAAATCGAACAAAATACTGGAATCCTAAACAATGACCCAAATGTAAATTTATGGCATGATATCATGTGGGAATATTTAGCATTCGTTGACCCACAGAAAGCTATTAATTTATACGATTCTTATCCAAATAGAAATCTAAAATTTGGTGTATCTGATGCACAAACTTATCACTGGTTACACGCCATGAACGTTTTAGGAAATGTCGATGCAACAATCACAGCAAATCATCCTTTAGCAGCTGCTTTTCATAAAAATGGTTCAACAATTTATGTCGGACAAAACTATGGAATAGATTCTATTGATATTACTTTTTCAGATGGATATATACTAAGTGTTCCGCCACATAAATTGGTAACAAGTTTGGATATTAGCTTGACTGGAAGTTTGACGTCAAGCTTTGCCAGAGCTTATCCGAACGGAAGTGTGGACTTAACTGCCACCGTAAATGGTGGAACAGCTACAAAGGTAGAATTTTATGATGGCGAAACTTATCTTGGACAAGTTACAACCGCACCTTATGTATTTACAGCGGGGAATTTAGCAATTGGTAGACATAATTTCTTTGCTCGAGTTTATGAAAACACGAATTATACCATTACGAATATTGTTCCTGTAACCGTTGGTGACCAATTACCTTACAGCGGAACGCCAATTACAATTCCAGGTGATTTTTACGCTGGAGATTATGATATTTTTGAAGGTGGAAATGGTAATGGAATTGCCTATCAAGATGTTTCCATTAATAATGAAGGAAACTACAGAACTGATGAATATGTAGATGCTGCAACCGTTACAAATGAAGGGAATACAGTTGGTTGGATTGCTGCTGGAGAATGGTTAGAATATACAATTGATGTACAACAAGCTGGAAATTATAATTTGAATTTTCGTTATGCTTGTGGGAATAGTTCTGGTGGAGGTCCAATGAATATTGAATCAGATGGAATAATTATAAAAGCCGGAATTGGCGTAAATTATACTGGAGATTGGAATAATTGGTCAACAAAAACAGTCAATAATGTTCCTTTAAAAAGTGGTCGCCAAGTTTTGCGTTTACACTTTACAAATGGCGAATTAAATGTCGGGAAATTCACGTTCACTTATAGTTCTCCTTTATCTTATAATCAACCTGTCGCAAATGCTGGAACAAATCAAATCATTGTATTACCAACAACTACAACGACATTAGACGGAACTGCAAGTAGTAATGGTGGCGGCGGAAATTTGACTTATAATTGGACGCAAATTTATGGTGCTTCTGTTTTGAATATTAATAATAACCAAACCGCACAACCAAATATTTCAGGTTTAACAGAAGGTGTTTATTTGATGGAATTAGCAGTTGATAATGGAACATATACAGATATTGACGAAGTTTATATTATTTCAAGTTTAACGAATAATGTTGCTCCGACAGTAGCCATTTTAACCCCGTTTGATAATGCAGAATATTATGAAGAATCAATTATTAATATTGCTGCTTTGGGTTCAGATTTGAATGACAGTATTCAGAAAATAATGTTTTATGCTGATGGAAATTATTTAGCAACAGCAACACAATCTCCATATAATACCGACTGGGAACCTGTTCCAGGTGATTATGATTTAACTGCGGTTGCTTATGATTATAATAATGATTCTACGGTTTCAAGTGTCGTAAATGTTACAATTGTACCATCTCCTCCTTGTGATGGAACATCTTGGAATGGCGATTTTGATTATGAGTTTTCTGATGCGGATAATAATCCAACAATAACTTTTATTCCTTCACAAACTGGTGTTGGTTCGCCAACTTGTATTTTATATTATGGAACAGACCCTGGAAATATGCCAGGTTATATTACGACTCCAAATGTACCTTATACCATAAACGCAAGTGAAGGTGAAACTATCTATTTTTACTACACTTATTCATTCCCGAACTTCGGTGAACGCAATAATTCTGCGAATAAAGATAGTTACATCATTGGAACTTGTAAAACCGTTTCAACGAGAAAACAAATTGAAAAATTAGATTTAAACTACTATCCAAATCCAGTTACAGACATTCTAAATATTGAATTACCAAATGGTCAAAATGATATTTATGTTTATGATTTAACAGGGAAATTATTATCCGTCCAAACGATTTCTGATTCCTTATTTCAATATGACATGAGTGAGTTTGCTGCGGGAATGTATTTGATTACGGTAATTAATGATGGGAAAAGAGCGGTTTTGAAAGTTGTGAAGTAAACTTGAAAAGTAAAATTATGCGTCTAATAAGATTTTTAATCCAATTAGACGCATATAATTTAATTATAGAATATAATATTTGGTTCAGTTCATCTCGTTTTCTTAGCTACTCTTAATCAAGTCCGACTCAAATCTATTCTAATTCCAATATTCAAAGAATGATATTTTCCTTGTAATGTATAATCATTTCCGAACCAAGAATAGTTAAAATCTTCTGCGAAAATATTCCGAGGAGCAAAATATGCTTCTGCAAATAAAGCAACCTCTCTACTATTATCAAACATCTTTTTCGCAACCGAACAACCCAAATTAATTCCTGGATACATGAAAAATAATGGATCTTCACCCTCATAAGAACTCTGAAGAATATTAGAGGTGTCGATTCCAAAGCCTGCTGAATAAGCTTTATATCCATTAATTTCATTAAATGCTAAGAAAATTCCTGCGTGTGGACGAATGATAACATTTTTATATTCAAAATCCATCGCCGCTCCTAATAATAATTCGCCGCTTCCAATAAGATGTGTAAATCCTTCTTCAATCATAAATCCATTGATGCTTCCATTATCTGTTCTTCCAATTCGTTTTGGTGCAAGATTCACTTGGACAATTCCGCTAAAGGCGCTTTCCCCTTTTTTAATCGCCATTTGTAAATTAATATTCGGCATAACAATAGGAATATAATTCAAATCTTGATTTTCAGTTGGAACGAATATCGCAGTATTCGCACCTAAAGCAGCAGAAAATCGAACTTGTGCTGTCGTACTTAACGCAATACCAAAACAGATAATTAAAAATAATACTTTTTTCATGGTTTAAATATGATTTGTTTATAAAATGGTTGATTTTTATTCGTTGAAATAACGTGTGAAATTCTTGAATCGTTTCCTTTACTTTTAAATAATATATGTTGTAGGAAAATCTATAGCATAATAATATAAAATTCTAAGTCTTTCGTCTAAATTTCGATTAGAGTAAGCGGAATAATATTCACATTGTTATACGAATATGAATTTTTATCACAGAAAAATAAAACACCATGAAAACATCAGATAATTCATCCGAAAATTCACCTACCGATTCTTCAGCGATTGTAAAGAAGCAATCTCATCCATTTTGGAAATTCTTTTGGCTTTCCTTTCTTGTAGCTTCTTTGGCTTACGCATGGTATTCCTTCTATGCACCTTCCAATGATGTCGTTTGGGCGGAGAATATGGCTGCTGCTCAAGAAATTGCCAGCGATTCCGACAAAGAAATGATGCTATTTTTCACTGGAAAGTGGTGTTCGCCATGCCAAATCATGAAGCGTGAAGTTTTTGCCGATGAGGAAGTTATGAAAGTCATCAATTCGCAAGTTGTACCAGTGATAATTGATGTTGACAATCCCAATGCAGCAGAAATTGTAAAACGTTACAATGCTGGTATGACACCAATAACCATATTTACAAATCATCAAGGAGAAGTAATTGATTACGCTACTGGAAAGATTGATAAAACGCAATTCCTTGAAATGCTTGAAAACTTAGACGCAGCAGGTTCTTAAGTTTGAAAACATATAATAATCATAAATTAATTTTTGCTTGATTTTAACCTTTGATGAGTAATATATATGACATTAATTACAGCGTGTAATTTTTTTCACATGCTGTATCTTACGTAAATGAATAGAAATAATTTTAGAGCTTGTCTAAAATTTATTTCGAGCTGAATATCAGTAATTTACGGTTTTGAGGAAGAAATAATTTGTACGTTTAGCGAGCTAAATAAATCAATTATTTTGAAG